>CAZGMW010000268.1:0-3166 GCA_964526895.1 uncultured Planococcus sp.
CGAAGTGCTGAGATCCACTCGGGTGAAGTGCAACGAGCACGAGTTAGCTCAGCGCAAGCCCCCAGGAAAGCAAGCTGTTTTGCGGAATATCGGCTAATGTAATTATTTTAGTTCAACTTATATATCTATTTTATTGAAGTGAGAGGAGGGGTGAAAAGTGGTGGATAAAACCCGAAAAGCCAAAATTATAGTGATCGGCACGGGCTTTGCCGGCATCGCCGCTGCGGCTCGCCTGTTGCAGGAAGGTGAGCGGGATCTGATTATACTGGAGCGCGGCAGTGATGTCGGCGGCGTCTGGCGAGACAATCAATACCCAGGCTGTGCCTGCGACGTGGAATCACATCTTTACTCACTGTCGTTCGCGCCAAACCCGGACTGGAGCAGGAAATTTTCACCTCAACCCGAAATTTATGCCTACTTGCAGAATTGTGCGCAGGAGTTCGGCTTGACGGATCATGTTCGTTTTCATCACGAAGTCCAGCGCTTGGATTGGAATGATGAGAACAAAGAATGGGTAATCGGGACAAGCCAAGGAGAGTTTAAAGCCAATATTGTAGTAGGAGCTTTTGGTGCGCTCAGTGATCCGTCAATTCCGAAATTGGAAGGAATCGACCGATTTAAAGGAGAAGTCTTTCATTCAGCCGAGTGGCCAGCGGATTTCAACCCAAAAGGAAAACGCATTGCGGTCGTCGGGACCGGGGCTTCAGCTATCCAGTTCATACCGCATATACAGCCGGAAGCTGAGATTCTCCATGTGTTCCAACGGACGCCGGCCTGGGTGATTCCGCAGCCCGACGGACCGATCAGCCAAGAGAAGCGAGAAGCTTATAGCCGTTTTCCCGTTCTCCAAAAAATGGTGCGGCAAAAAATATATACGCAGCGGGAAGCGATGGTCTTTGGTTTCCGGAATCCGAAATGGCTGAAATGGGTGGAAAAAACAGCAGTGAATCATATGCATAAGGCGATAGAAGATCCTGCTTTAAGGAAAAAACTCACGCCAGATTACCGGATTGGCTGTAAGCGGATCCTGCTGTCGAACGCATATTATCCTGCACTGGCGCAACCCAATGCAGAAGTGCATACAACAGGCATATCGGAAGTTGCAGAAGACGCAGTAATCGATTCAGCTGGAAATCGAGTCTCTGTGGACACCATTATTTTTGGTACAGGATTCCAGGTGACGGACCTGCCTTTTGCGCATCATATATACGGAAGACAAGGCCATTCGATGCATGAAGAATGGCAAGGCAGCCCTAAAGCTTATCTGGGCACGACCGTTTCCGGCTTTCCGAATTTATTCCTGCTGCAAGGCCCGAACACTGGACTTGGGCACACGTCGGTCATTCTTATGATCGAGGCGCAAGTGGATCATCTGCTCCAAACTTTGGCGCATATGAAAGAAAAAGAACTCGAAACAATCGAACCCAGCTCCAGCGCTCAGGAACGCTTTGTAGAAGAGACGGATCATTTGATGGAAGGGACAGTCTGGACTTCCGGCGGCTGCCGCAGTTGGTATCTTGATGAAACTGGCAGGAATTCAACTCTTTGGCCAAGTACGACGCTGTCATTCATGAAGAAAGCGGCGAAGTTCAATGGCAAGGATTATATTGGATTAGCTAATAAAAACAGCGGTTCTATCTGAGGTTATTTCGTTTATTCAAATTCATGACTTGCTCGGGGTTCAAAGGAAATTAACTATGAAACTAAGGAGATGCAATTTAGTGGGAGAGAATGAAAAGATCGTTCGAGATTATTGGGTATATCTCAGTGAACAAAAATTTCACGAGGCAGGAGCTCTGATGGCAAAGAACGCGATTGTAAAAGAGCCCAATACGCGTGAGATTTATGTAAATGCACAAGACTATGTTCGGCTCAACGAAGAATATCCGGGTAACTGGAAAGCTTCTATCGAAAAACTGGTTTCCATTGATGATTTGGTGATTTCAGTCGTAAAGTTGGAAGATTCGGAACAACAAATCAGCATGTATGCAACTTCTTTCTTTATTGTAAAAGACGAGCTCATTACCGAACTGGAACAATACTGGGGAGACAACGGAGAACCGCCGGACTGGAGAATTGAGAAATCGTTGGCAAAACGATACTGAAAAATTTGCACGTCGGGGTGTTGGCGGTAGAAAGCCGCTGCATCAAGCATCAGCCTGGCTTATCTCCTGTATCCGACACTTGTCATCCATTGATAAGATTAAATTTCCGCCAAACGGGAAAACAAATAGGAAATACCGAAACACTATTTGCCGCTTAGGAGGAGATTTCATGAGAAAAGATACATTACAACTAATTATTTACGCAGGCGCAACTGCCGCCAGCTCGTTTATGTTGGTTAAGACATATAAGAAACGCCAAAATACCTATTGGATTTATGCGGACCACGACATGCGCAACAGTGTCGAAGCGGATATCAAAGAAAGTCCCAACGCCGACGTGGATCCGGCCGAAAAAGGCCTTACCGAATTGGATTCCGCATTTCGTGCAGAGTGGGGTTCAAGCGGCTATCCGCAAACCCACCGGGAAATCGAAGAAAACGAAAATTGGAATAATTGATGGAAACCGTGTCTGCCTTTTGGTGGATGCGGTTTTTTATTTGCATTTTTCTACTTCATACTGCTTTCACTTTTCAAAAATTTTCCTTTCATACAGGGTTCTAAAGTCCAATCTGTATGGTAGAATAATCGTAATATTTAATTTCATTTAAATAGATGCAGCGATGCAAAAAAATCAGGCATCGCGGTTTTCGCTAAATCGACAAGCAAGAAACGTATTATCAAAAGACAGGGGTTGGATATATGTTGGGGGAAAAAGATGAAGACGTATTCACAAAGAAACCGGCAGAAAAACGCAGGCTGGGTGAACCGACAGGCGCATTCACAGGAGCAGCTTGGGGCGCATTGCTGATCGGTGTGGCGTCGTATTTGATCGGGCTGTACAATGCGGGGATGGAATTGAACGAAAAAGGTTATTATATCGTATTGCTGATTCTTGGGCTCTACTCGGCGGTATCGCTGCAAAAAGCAGTACGGGACCGCGACGAAGGAATGCGTGTTTCGAACTTGTACTACGGCATCAGCTGGTTCGCATTGATATCGGCGATTGCCCTTATGGCGATCGGCTTGTTTAACGCGGGCAGTATCGATTTGAGCGAGAAAGG
>CAZGMW010000269.1:0-3136 GCA_964526895.1 uncultured Planococcus sp.
ACAGAATCGACAATTTCCGATCGGCTCCCATAATTCAAGGCAAAGTTCAAGATCAATCCAGTATTGTCCTTTGTAGCCTCTTTGGCTTTGGTTATCGCCTTTAAAGTATGGGCAGGCAGATTGGTATGATCGCCCATCATTTCAACTTTAACATTCTCAGCTACCAACTCAGGAAGAAAAGTTGAAAGAAATTCTTCCGGCAACCTCATTAGAAAATCAACTTCAATTTTTGGCCGTTTCCAATTCTCTGTGGAAAAAGCATATAAGGTCAATACTTCAACACCAAAGGAATTAGCAAGACGGGTAATTTTTCTCACCGTTTTCATTCCTTCATGATGTCCTGCCACGCGCGGAAGCGAACGTTTTTTTGCCCAGCGGCCATTGCCATCCATTATTATTGCTATATGTGAAGGGATTACCCCATCACGGACCAGGGAAAGGCGATCCAAATCGCCGATCACAGTTTCCGTATTTCGTTTTAATAATTTATTTATCATAATTAATCCTCCACCTATTACAAATCGGCATGTCTATTGCCTATCATATCAAAAAAAATGCTATCGTGCGCCATCTTTCTCGATGTCATTTTTTATGGCATGAAAAAGCGCCCTGCTATACAGGACGCGTGAAAGCTTATGAAGTTCGATTTATCATGTTTTAATATTAAGTTTAACCTCTTCTTTTCAATGAAGAGACCAACTGACTAAAAAAACTTGAGTGGATAAACTTCAATGCAATAGGTAGAACCCGCTGCATGAAATTTCTTTATACTTCCATAATCTCTTTTTCTTTGTCTTTTGCCATTTCATCAATCTTCACAATATTGGTATCCGTTAACTTTTGGATATCGTCAGAATAACCGCGAAGATCATCTTCAGTGATTTCACTTTTCTTTTCAAGCTTTTTGAATTCATCATTTGCATCGCGTCGAACATTACGGACATTAACTTTCGCAATTTCCGCTTCTTTTTTCACATCTTTTACAAGTTCTTTCCGGCGCTCCTCAGTCAGTGCAGGAACCGCCAACCGAATTACTGAGCCGTCATTGGAAGGGTTAAGTCCAATGTCAGATTTCAAAATCGCTTTTTCGATATCTCCCAAAACAGATTTATCGTATGGCTGAATCATGATCATACGCGCTTCAGGCACTGATATTCCAGCCACCTGGTTGATCGGCGTAGGTGCACCGTAATAATCGACTGTCAATCTATCCAACATGGATGGATTTGCACGTCCAGCGCGAATCGCAGAAAGCTCACGGGAATATGCCTGTATAGCATTTGTCATTTTTGAAGTTGCATCATTCATCACAGATTTCGGCATTATACGTCTCTCCTCACAACTGTTCCGATTTTTTCACCTTGAACAGCTCGTTTTATATTTCCATTTTCCATAATAGAGAATACTACGAGTGGAATGTCATTGTCCATGCAGAGTGTGGAAGCTGTTGAATCCATTACTTGGAGTCCTTGCTGAATAACTTCCAAATATGATAATTCTTCATACTTAACAGCTGTAGCATCTGTTTTCGGATCGGCTGAATAAACGCCGTCCACATTGTTTTTTGCCATCAGGATGACATCCGCTTCAATTTCAGCAGCGCGAAGTGCAGCTGTCGTATCAGTAGAAAAATATGGATTACCCGTTCCGGCTGCAAAAATTACAACCCGTTTCTTCTCCAGATGCCGGATTGCGCGTCTGCGGATATACGGTTCCGCTACCTGGCGCATTTCAATAGAAGAAAGCACGCGTGTTTCAACATCCTGCTTTTCTAAAGAATCCTGCAAAGCCAATGAATTCATGACAGTTGCGAGCATGCCCATGTAATCGGCAGTAGCCCGGTCCATTCCCATTTCAGAACCTACTTTGCCTCTCCAGATATTGCCTCCGCCAACTACTACGGCCACTTCGACGCCAAGTTCAACAACTTCTTTCACTTGAGCTGCTACAGATTTAATGATTTCTGGAGATAATCCGAAACCTTGCCCACCTGCCATCGCTTCTCCACTAAGTTTTAATACAATGCGTTTATACTGCTGAACACTCATCGGTACCCTCCATTTTAACTAATTATTGAAAAATAGGGAACACCTTTCAGTGTTCCCCAAGGTAATACTATGAAAATGATTTATTTTTTGTTTACTTGGCTCATTACTTCATCAGCAAAGTTATCTTCGCGTTTTTCGATTCCTTCTCCAACTTCATAACGGATGAATTCTTTTACGCTACCGCCAGTTGAAGCTGCGAAATCGCGAACTTTTTGATCTGAGTTTTTAACGAAAGCCTGGTCAAGCAAGCAAACGTCTTCGAAATATTTACCAAGACGGCCTTCAACCATTTTTTCAACGATTTTTTCCGGTTTGCCTTCGTTCAATGCTTGTTCAGTCAATACTTTACGCTCTTTTTCTACTTCTTCAGCAGAAACTTCATCACGTGAAATGTACTGAGGGTTAATTGCAGCGATGTGCATTGCGATGTCGCGTGCTGCATCTGAATCAGTTGAGTTCTCAAGCACTACCAATACAGAAATGCGGCCACCCATGTGCAGGTAAGGACCAAAAGCATCTGCGTCTGATTTTGTACGGATTTCAAAGCGGCGCAAAGTGATTTTTTCACCGATCTTCGCGATTGCATTTGAAATATGATCTTCTACCTTCAAACCGTTGGACATTGTAGAAGAATTCGCTTCTTCGATTGTCGCAGGTTTAGTAGACAACAAATGTTCACCCAACTCTTTTACAAGCGTCTGGAAACCATCGTTTTTAGCAACAAAATCAGTTTCAGCATTCACTTCATAGATTACTGCTTCGTTTCCTTCAACCATGATTGAAGTAGTTCCTTCAGCAGCAATGCGGTCTGCTTTCTTAGATGCGCTTGAAAGGCCTTTTTCGCGCAGGAAGTCCAACGCCGCTTCCATATCACCATTTGTTTCTACAAGTGCTTTTTTGCAGTCCATCATACCTGCACCAGTTTTTTCACGTAATTCTTTTACCATTTGAGCTGTAACTGCCATGATTAAATTCCTCCTTAGGGGATATACGTTTTCTCAAAAAAAGGTGATAAGAGGGTTTCGCCGCTTATCACCTGTACTTCAATGTGAATTACTCTGCAGCTTCAGCTGGAGATTCTTCTTCTT
>CAZGMW010000270.1:0-3133 GCA_964526895.1 uncultured Planococcus sp.
TTGCGGTTCATTTCGAATAGATCCTGAAGCGCTTTTAATCGGTCCTGTTCGATATGCTTGTTCATTTTGCCCGACAAGCGGATCAGCCGGCCGCCTGACTCTTCCATCATTTCATAAATGGAAGCAAAATAATCATCTTCATCAAGAGCCATTCCTGTAAATTCACCCAGAAGCTGCGGATAAGTGATTGTTTCTTCTTCTATTTTTGTTTCTGTATGGTTGACTAATGGCTTATTCAGCCATTCGCCAATCTTTTCCGGATCCCATGTTCTTACACGGACCGGATGCAACTGAACCATGGGTCTCCCCCCTTGCTATTTGCCTTCGGAGGAAATATCTGCGACTTTTGCCAAAATTTCCTCGCCTGCCTTGATTCCCTGTTCTTCCGTAATCATAATATGGCCAGACACTTCCGCATCGGATTTTACTGCCTCACCATGAGCGGCGAGAAGGCCGGTATCAGCACTTTCCAAAAGATCCAGGTCCAGTAAAGAATCTCCGGCGGCAATTACATAATCCGCTTTGAGACGATCTCTGACATATTCCATTGCAGCGGCTTTTGTTATACTCTCAGGCATCAAGTATAGCTTTCTCCCCTGCAGTGAAATTCCCCATCCTATTTTACGGAAAATTTCAGTATAATGGACAAGTTTCTCTTCAGGAAAACGGTTTCTGTCGACAATCAGATACACAAACCAGTCTTCTGCCCGCCTCACACGCAGCACCCATTCTTCGTTAAAATGCTGCTGAATGACCGGCAACAACTCTTCGATGACCGTCTTTTGGCTAACGCATTGCCGCCGGATATCAGTCGACCACTCTTTTATAGGTTCACCGTTCTCAAGAATGACGGCGCCATTTGAAATGATGGCGAATTGCGGCGGCTCGCTGCCTTCATAGATTCCGGTCACACGCTCGTATTGCTCTCGCGTTCTCGTGGTTACTGGAACAAAAATCGTGTTTTCTTCCAACTCCCATAATGCGGTCTGACTTTGTTCGGTCATAAATGATTGCGGTTTTCCTTCGAAGCGTTCGACTTCGATCAATTCTTCCGGCTTTACTTCATTGCCCATGGATCTCCGCGAATAAATCAGTGTCTGGTCAAGGTCGCTTGCAAATAATACTGTCATATTTCTTTCCCCGACTTGATAAGTCCGATGGAGCGATAGAATAGATGCGGCACCTCTTCAACCGGAACATCTTTTTCTTCTGCAAGAATCCGGATATGTTTTACATCCGGGTGTTCCAGATCTCTGACCAATACCTTCCATGGATTTCTCCGGAGCAGCACACGTGTTGTTTCACCCACACCTGGTTTCACCAGATGATAATCCGTTTCGCTGTACATGCTTCGGCCGATTTCTTCGACTTCTTTCATGCCTTCCCATGTACGGTCGGCAGTGATCGGTGTGCTGTAAGCTTCCTCTTCAGAACCCTTGCTGGTTTCGGCAAAACAACTTGTCACCTGATCCACAAAGTCGTTCGAAAGATCTTCTTCTATTAAATCGCCATAAAATTTAGCCCCATGATAATCCTCTGGCCCAATATAGCGATCGTTCAGAATCGTTCGGCTCACAAGACCAGAAACTGTGGAGTTCAGGCAAGCACTCGGAATCAAAAAATCCTCTCTCGTGCCGAACAAGACAGCACATGCTCCTGGATCGGCCAGAACAGCCATATCATCTTTCAGGTCAGTTCCATATTCGTTATTGAGCACCTCAAGCGATTTCGTCAATTCCTTTTGAATCGCCCCTTTTCCTGTCCAGCCATCAACAAATTGAATACGGCTGCCGGGATGAGTTCTCAAAATCGTCTCAATTGCTTTTTCATCGATGCCTTTATCACGCAGAATCGAGACGCTGTAATGCGGCCAGCTCATATTCATCATCTGTTCCGCATAGCGTTTGATCAATATGCCGATGGGACTTCCGGCACGCGCAAGTGAAACCAGCACGACATCTTCTGTTCCGGCATTCATTTGAATCCTTCTTGTCACAACACCGACAAGATGGCTCAATTGCTTCTTCGTCTGTTCGACCGATTGGTGGTAAAGCTTCGTATATTCATCGGATGGACGATACTCGACCGGCAGCCTCTCAGCGTAATGGCCTCCTGTCTGCACCGCTTTTTCACGTTCTTCCAATGAACTTTCCTCAAATTCGTCTGTAACATCCTTCAATAGAAATGTAATGTCATTTTCGGGATAGCTTGTTTTCACTAAACCAGCAGTAATCATCAGGCCACCTCTTTTATTTTTTGTCTGTCAGTGAAATCCACTCGACAGGAGCTTTTTTTTCAAGATATGAAATCAACGGCTGCCAGCTTGCTTCGTCTGCAACCGATTCCGCTAATAGATAGATTCTATCAATATCAACTCTGCTTATATTATATAAGAATTGATTGACGTCCGGAGCATCCGGCAGCTTAAAGCGGACTTTCTCTTTGATGGGATATCCTTTTTCTGCAGCAGCAAAAATAGGGCTTCTTGTGGTGGTCTGCACCAATGCGTCATCGCCAAGCGCCAAAGCGAAACGGAGAGGCAAATACATATTTTCACCGATGCCGATGACCAGTGGCTTCTTGCTGGCCGGCACTGCCCGAGCCAGTCTTTCAGCCCATTTCCCGATTTCCATATGGCTGCTGCTCGACAACCCGAATCTCCCAGTAAAAGGAAGATAACGTTGTCCTGTAGCAGAATGCATTTCAATCCCTTGAACTTGCAGTGACCGGTTTGGCCTCACATTTCCTGAGCCACTCAACTCGGAAATTTCGTTTTCTTCAGGAGATGCACTGTAATGCAAATTAAATTCACCAGTAAGCAAGGCCAACACATCGATAGTCAAACTGCGCGCTGAAGCCAGCTCATCAAATTTTCGCTTTTGGCTTTCGTTGCGCCAATCCAAAATCGACAGGGATATGTAGTTTTTGCCCGAAAACTGAGAATCCAAGGCTGTGATCAAATTCAATAAGGTATTGCCAGTTGAAATTTCGTCATCGATCAGGACAATCGTTTCAGCTTCTTCAAGCATTCCGGCAGGCGCATAGACCTTATGAGAAGTTGCATGGGAATGCTCTTCTTCAAATATGAAAGCGGGAGTTGCTCCGATTATGTCTTCCCGAGTCGTATGGATAA
>CAZGMW010000271.1:0-3126 GCA_964526895.1 uncultured Planococcus sp.
CAATGGAAGGCCGGATCATTCAGCCGCTCATTCTCGGAAGCAATTTGAACATCCATCCCGTCACTATCATCGCGGTGCTGTTGACAGCGGGAAATCTCTTCGGCATATCGGGAGTCATTATTGGAATACCCGCCTATGCCGTTGGTAAAGTGATCCTTGTGCACTTATTCGCCTGGTACAGCGCCTATACCGGAATGTACGATGATAACTACAACCCGGCTCCAGAACCGGTCGTTTCAAAAAAGAAAAAGAAGAAGAAGAAACTAAGCCTGAAAAAGAAGATTCAATAGAAATACGGGTTTAATGAAACCATCAAACTTGCATAAAAAAAAGATTTTATTAGCTATAGAAAATTTATTCAAAATGGAAAGTTACAGCGGAAATAAAGGAATTTCTCGTTCGACGGAGAAAAGGTGTTTGGAAGAGACGAAAAGGAGATGCATACAAATGGAGAATGTAACTGAAGGGTATATCGATGTTACCGGAGGCAAGGTCTGGTATCGCATTACAGGCAAAGGGCCGGGCATTCCGCTGCTCTTAATGCACGGCGGTCCCGGCTCGAAAAGCAGCAATAGCGAGCCGCTGCGGCAACTCGGTGCGGACCGTCCGGTGATTCAGTATGATCAGCTCGGAAGCGGCCAATCGGATCGGCCGACGGATACGTCGCTTTGGACAGTGGAGCGTTTTGTTGAAGAGCTGGAACAAGTCATCGAAGCGTTGAATTTGGAAGAAGTGCATTTGCTTGGCCATTCGTGGGGCACGATGCTCGCCGCTTCTTATTTATTCAAAAAGCCGGCAGGCGTCCGCAGCGTGATATTCTCAGGACCGGCTCTGGATGCGCAACGATGGGAGCGGGACCAACGGAATTATTTGAAAAATTTCCCGTCAGATACGCAGGAGACGATTGAGCGGAGCGAGCGTGAAGGGACGACCGATTCCGACGAATACGACGAGGCGATGACGGCTTACTACAAACGCCATGTGTGCCGCGTCGACCCGTGGCCGGAAGAGCTGGTGAATGATATGAAACAAATGAATCATCAAGTCTATAATTATATGTGGGGTGCATCGGAATTCACGGTGACTGGCACCTTGAAGCATTTTGATGCGACCGACCGTTTAGGCGAAATTGAAATTCCGGCTCTGTTTTCTTGCGGCCGTTATGACGAAGCTACGCCGGAAGCGACCGAGTATTACGCGAGCCTGGTGCCCGATGCAGAATTTCATGTGTTCGAAAACAGCTCCCATATGCCGGGCGTGGAAGAGCCGGAAGCATATGTTGAAATGGTGCGCGAGTGGGTGAACCGGCAGGAAATGAAGCCGGGAGCATAAACGTATGTATAGTGAGCGGCTCTTATCAGGAGCAGCTGGTACGGCAGGATGGACCAAGCGATTGGTTCGTCCTGTTTTTTTTGGCCGGAGTAAATAACAGCTCTTTTTCCATAGAAAAAAAGCAACGCCGCAGCATCGCTTAGTAAGTCTATATATTATTCGCCTTTATTTCTCCAAAGACATTCAGCGAACATCTATCCCCACTACGACTTCCTGCAGTTCCAAAATTTCACCGAACAGTTCCTCATCCGCTTCTCCGCTGACTTTCGTCTGTTCATTCACACGATGCAAAAGTTCGTCCAATTGTGATTGAACCTCCTGATACTCGTCCAGCGTCAAAGATCCTTTGTTCGCCACGTGCTGTTCAAGCTGGTCCAATTCTTTCAACACCTTGTCGTCCGGACCGAGCCGTTCAATCACTTCACGACCCGGTTCGTGTTTTTTAGCGGCGGTATCCGCATTATGGCTGAACGCAGGTGGTTCCATTTGTGACATGAATACCAGTCCAAAAGCGAGTGCCGAGAGTGAAACGTTCAGAGCAGAAATTTTCAAACGATTTTCCTCCTTCGAATTGGTCTGCTTTCACTCTTAGCCTAACCGATTTGCGCGTGGCCGTAACCCCTTTCGGCCAACACTTCACCAACTCTTAACAAACTTTACATTGGCTTTATGTAAACAGAAATTTATAATTACAGTAATGGTAATATGTTACTGTTGAAATGGAAGGGAAGAAATAAAGAGGGGGTGTAAGGTATAAAGACGGAACTGGATTTATTGTGCAAAACTGCATCGATTGAGTGTTTATTGAAAAGAATTCCCCAGAATCATCGGGAGCGCGATTACCTGGAAAACCAGTTGCACCGCGCGATTGCCGGAATACGTGGAGAAGGGAAGATGGTGAAGAAGTTTAGGGAGTTTTCTTATGATGGCAATTATTTGGCGATGTGGGACTTGAATATGAAATTGGGCGAATGGGCGGTTCAGATTGATGGCCTGCTGCTGACGGAGCGCTGTGCGATAGTGATGGATTCCAAGAACGTCAGCGGTGAGATCCATTACGATGCGGCGAATGAGGAATACTATAAGAAGACGATGCCGGGCGGAGAAATAGTGAATATGGATAATCCGGTCTTCCAGCTGAACAAGCACATCCGTTTTTTGCAGAAGTGGTTTGCACTGCATAATATCAATTTGCCCATCACCGGGTTGATCGTCTTTACCGCAAACAATTGCGTATTTCATACAAAGCCTTCAGGCGCATCGATTTGCAAAACCTATCAGATGAATGAATATCTCCACCGAATTCTTCGGGACAGTCCCCTAACCGCAGTTTCTCGTCCGCTCGCGGAAATCGAGAAACTGATTGCGGCCAACCAGGTCCCCTTTAAATTACCCCCTTTGAGTGAGTTTTACAGAATCGACCTTCGTGATATAAAAAGCGGTGTCTACTGCAATGGATGCGGTACCCACCGCATGCAGCGTATAAAGAAATCCTGGATATGCGCGGCCTGCGGCAATAAAGATGCGGCTGCCGACCGATTGGCGGTGCAGGAATATTTTTCATTAATCGATAGAGAATTGACGAATAGGAAATTTCGGGAGTTTAGTGGGATTGTTAATTCTGACTCAGCGCGTCGTGTTTTAGCTAAATATGATTTGGAGAGTACAGGCGATCGAAAAACACGTGTCTATAAAATAAAGAATAGATGAACGGTAGACTATTATTCTTTGATTTTTGATGGAATATGAATGATGAATTTTTGATGATTTATGAGAATCGCTGATAAACGGTGG
>CAZGMW010000272.1:0-3118 GCA_964526895.1 uncultured Planococcus sp.
GCCATTTTGGCGACGATTGCCGTCATCATGATGTTCCTTCCGAAAAAAGGCATCGACAATATCCCGATCGATCAAGTCACATTCAATAAATGGCTGGCTGCCGGACTGGCGTTCATTGTCGGAATTGCAGCCGGCATCGTCGGAGCGGCGGGTGCTTTCATCCTGGTGCCAATCATGCTGGTCGTTCTGAAGATCCCGACACGGATGACGATTGCGACTTCACTTGCCATTACGTTCATATCTTCTATCGGGTCGACTTTCGGTAAGATCGTCACTGACCAGATCCTTTACGGCCCTGCGGCAGTAATGATTGCAGCAAGTATTATCGCTGCCCCTCTTGGTGCCAAACTTGGACAGAAGATGAACACAAAATACCTGCAATGGATTTTAGCGTTGCTGATTCTCGGCACAGCTATTAAAATTTGGACGGATATACTGTGAAAATAAAACCGATTTCGGCGTTTCAGATGGAGTGTGGCGAAAGTCTGCTTGCTTAGAACGCGTTATACGATGGAACAGGATTTTTACAGTTCGCGCATCGCGTCGTATGGCATCAAGGTGCTGGTGCCGCTGACTGAACAGGACGGCTAAATCAATCGGATCATTTTTATTTTCGAAAATGTATCCAAGTTTGTTTATGGTTGGAGAAAAAAGGAAATGGAGGGAGAGGTAAAATTTGAAAAGTCAGAGGAGGAAGAAATTTGGGACATTATATTGAAGTGGAAGATGGAGTAAAGGTATTTGCAGAAGATATTGGATCGGGGCAACCGGTGGTGTTTCTTCACGGATGGCCATTGAACAGTAAAGCTTTTGAAGCGCAAGTAAGTGAACTTGCCCAAAACGGCTTCCGTTTCATCGGTATTGATCTGCGTGGGTACGGAAAATCAGACAAACCGTGGTCCGGTTATGATTACGATACGGCAGCAAGCGACGTTAAAGCGGTTGTCGATAAGTTGAATCTTAAGAACTTTGTGCTGGCAGGATTTTCAATGGGCGGCCCGATTGCGATCCGCTATATTACGAAATTTGGCCAGGACAATATCGATAAATTATTGTTAATGTCGGCAGCGGCTCCGTTGTTTACACAACGTGAAGGTTTTAAACACAATATGAAACCGAAAGAAATCGATGATATCATTCAACAAATCAAAGCTGACCGGCCAGCATTTTTAGCGCAATTCGCCGATATGTTCTTCGAACAGAAAAAGTCGGCTGAATTCCTTCATTGGTTCAAGCTACTGGGTCTCGAAGCAGGTGCTCATTCTACTGTCAATTCCGCTATCGCATTGCGGGATGAAGACCTTCGGGATGAATTGGCAGGCATTTCAGTCCCAACCGCTATATTCCACGGGAAGAAAGATCAGGTTTGTGAATACGCTCTTGGAGAAGCGCTGGAAAAAGGGATTTCCAATTCCGTGTTGGTGCCATTCAAGAATAGTGGGCATGGCATTAATGCCGATGAGCCTGAACAGTTCAATACTGAACTTATTCGTTTCCTTAAAAGTTCCGGAGTGAAATGAGTTCGAAGCATACAGTAATATAGAAGGATTGAGTGACGTATTTCGTCGCTCAATCCTTTTTTTTGTTTAGCCGGTAAACCGGGTCACTTATTTTTAGAGTTAATCAGTATTTTGCAAATCATTGTTGAAGTATTACTGTAAGACGAATTCCTTGATTGTAATTGGTAATTGTTGAATAATTACTACATCACAATCTTATTTTTAATCGATTTTGAAATAAGGTATGAAAAAAATTGAGGTGTAAAATATGAAGAAATACTGGTTAACAGCAATTTTGCTGAGTCTGGCCATCTTTTTGGCCGCTTGCGGAAGTGCAGAAGAAGAAAATACAGAGCAAGCTGCTGAAAGCACGGAGGAAGCCTTTACCATTGGCGTCATTCCTGCCCAGACAGAAGGCGAGATGGAAGCTGCGATGAACAAGCTGCAAGCTTATCTGGCTGAAGAGTTGGATCGTGAAGTGAAGCTTGACGTCTATCCGAGTTATAACGGAGTCGTGGAAGCGATGAATTACGATAAAATTGATATGGCATTTCTTGGACCATTGACTTTCGTAATTGCGAACGCGGAAAGCAATGCGCAAGCAATCATCACGCAATTGGTGGACGGCGAGCCGTTCTACCATTCCTATATCATCACACACGCTGACAATTCGTGGAATTCACTGGATGAGCTATTGGAAAATCCGGCAGACATCGATTTTGCGTTCGGCGATCCGAACTCCACATCGGGTTCATTAATCCCGTCCATCGAATTGAAAGACCGCGGAGTATACGAGTCCCTGCAGGAAAATGAATTCAATTCAGTCCGCAATACAAGTTCACACGATGCGACTGCCTTGTCGGTTTTAAACAAGCAAGTGGATGCAGGCGCTATCGACAGTGCGATTTACAACCAATTGGTCGAGTCGGGCAAAATTGATGAAGAACAGATCAAGATCCTTTGGGAATCAGAAGAATTATTCCAATATCCTTGGGCAGTACGTGAAAGCATCGATGAAGAAACAGTCGAAAAATTGCAGGAAGCCTTCCTGGCGATAGAAGACCAGGAGATCCTGGATGCATTCGGCGCTTCAGGTTTTACTGAAGCCACTACGGAAGATTACGAAAGCATCAAACAGGCAGCGATTAAAGAAGGTATTATCGAAGAATAATGAACTCGAAGCTGTCACGGGAAAAGTATGAAATATTTTTTGTGGATAAAAGGAGTGTTTCCTATGGTTAAAACAATCACGACAGAAGAATATGCGAATCTTGTTGCAAACAATGAAAGACCGGTAGTTTTAAATTTTGGATCGAATGGTTGAGGGCCTTGCGCCCAATTGGGGCCGGTGGTCTCAAACGTTGCTGAACAGGTTGATTCAGTAGATTTCTATAAAGTGGTTGTCAACGAAGCTCCAGAGTTGGCAGAGCAATTCGGCATTATGAGCATCCCCACGTTAGTGCTTGTTAAAAACGGGGAAGAAGTGAAACGGTCTGTCGGCTTTATGCCGGAAGAGCCGTTGAAGGAATTTGCACAATCTTAAAAAGAAAAGCGAAGGCGCCCGTTAAGCTCTGAAAGGTGTAAGACGGAATAGCGAAGCGGCGGTCTTTGCCGCATAG
>CAZGMW010000273.1:0-3113 GCA_964526895.1 uncultured Planococcus sp.
CTGAACTGTACCTTTACCGAAAGTTTTCTCACCGATCAACTGGATGCCTGCTGATTCACTCATAGCACCAGCTAAAATTTCAGAAGCTGATGCGCTGCCGCCATCAATCAATAAAGTCACAGGAACATCAACTTTATCTCCATCTGTCGCAAGATAAATTTCAGGATCCTCTCCTTTAGCCTGCACTTCAAACATCTCTTTTCCTTCTTCAATGAAAAGGTTAGAGATATCAAGGGCTGACTGCAGCAAGCCGCCTGGATTCTGGCGTACATCGATAATCATAGCTTCCATGCCTTTTTCTTTCATATTGGCGATGGCAGTTTCCAATTCGCTGAACGTATCTTCGGAGAAGCTGGTGATTTGTATGTGCGCAATATTGTCACCGATCATTTCAGCATAAACTGTTTCAATTGGTATCTCATCACGGATAATCGTAACATCGATAGGATCCTGCATTTCGCCGCGCATGATCGTCAATGTGACTTCCGTTCCTTTTTCACCACGTATCAACATGACAGCTTCTGTCGTGCTGAAACCCTGGATGCTTTCGCCATCGACTGCAATCACCTGGTCGTTAGGCTGAATACCCGCCTCTTCTGCAGGCGAATTTTTAATTGGAGAAACGATCGTGATATAACCGTTTCTTTCCTGTACTTCCGCACCAATTCCTTCAAAGCTGGAAGAGATTCCTTCAAGAAATTGAGAAGCTTCTTCTTCGCTCATATAATCGGAATACGGATCACCAAGTGAATCGACCATCCCATTGATGGCACCGTTGACCAATGCTTCCCGGTCAACATCTTCGTAATAGTTGTTTTGTATCTCGTCATACGCCGTATAAAGTTTTTGGAACTCACGGCGTTCCGGAGAATTCACTTCAACTGCTTTTTCATCACCAAAGGTCAGAGCAAATACTGTTAATCCAGCCGTAGCCAATATCAGTACAACCACCAGCATTATGAAGGAAAAGGTCTTTAATCGAATATAATGCCCTTTCGTTTCTTCAGCAGGAGGCAGTTGCCCATTTCCCTCTTCTGGACGTTTTTCATCCATTTAGTTCACCACTTTCATAATTGCCGGCATCTCTTTGTTATTTAGCCAGACATCGATATCTGAAAAAAAGACTGTTTGAACAGTCTTTTTTTCAGTAATTTTCGTTATTCCTGGATAGCTGCTTCAAGTGCCACAATAATCATATCGTTGAATGTTGTCTGACGTTCTTCAGAACTTGTGACTTCACCTGTCAACAAATGGTCACTAACTGTAAGAATCGATAAAGCCTGCGCTCCGAATTTGGCAGCCAGTGTATAAAGCGCCGAAGATTCCATTTCCAATGCAAGAACTCCGTACTGCGCCCATTTTTCATGTTCAGCGTGGTCGTTGTAGAATACATCTTCAGTGAAGACATTTCCGACACGCAGATTCAAACCTTTTTCAATTCCAGCGTTATAAGCTTTTAACAATAAATCAAAATCGGCTGTCGGCGCATATGTGACATTGCCGAAGATAATTGAATTCATATTTGAATCAGTAGAAGCACTTTGTGCCAGAATTACGTCACGAACTTTTACATCTTTATGGATTGAACCGCAAGTACCCACACGGATCAGTTTTTTAACGTCATATTCATTCATCAATTCTGTTGTATAGATTGAAATGGAAGGAACTCCCATTCCAGTGCCTTGAACAGAAATGCGTTTGCCTTTATATGTTCCTGTATAACCAAACATATTTCTGACTTCGTTGTACAACGTTACATCTTCCAAAAACGTTTCAGCGATGTATTTCGCACGAAGCGGATCTCCAGGAAGAAGAATCGTATCGGCTATGTCGCCTTTTTTTGCATTAATATGAACACTCATGATAAAACCTCACTTTATTTTAGTCGTCCTTATCATACTGTTTTTTGTCTTCGAGTGCAACGGAGAGCATTAAATATCACTATATTCATCCCATAATTGATCAAAAACCGAAGCTTTCATGACAGGATGCGCACGTTCTTCGAGGTATCTGGAAATTTTTTCGAAGTCATCCGCAGTTTTCGGAAATGAGTGATCCAAAAACATGGCATCTGCAAAAAGCGAAAAATCATCAGCCTCCGTTTTCCCCCGATGAGATAAAGCAAAATGGTAAAAAGATCGCTTCATTTTCTTCGATTCACTCCTTTGTCCAAATGAATGCCCCGGACATACCGGTCCGGGGCATTCGACTTCTATAGATGCCGGGAGCACTTTTCAAATAATGGCATCCCGGCGAATATTCGATTTGACTAAGCTTAACGCAGTTATTCGAAAAGTTCTTTGTATTCCGGATATCCCTCTTGTTCAAGATTATCCTTAGGCACAAAACGAAGTGCTGCAGAATTGATGCAATAGCGCAATCCGCCAAGTTCTGAAGGTCCGTCTGGAAATAGATGCCCTAAGTGCGAGTCAGCTGACGCAGAACGAACTTCCGTACGGCGCATGCCATGGCTTGTATCAAAGCTTTCCTTTACTTCTTCACCTTCAATAGGCTTGGAGAAACTCGGCCATCCGCAATGTGCATCGAATTTATCTTTCGAACTGAATAACGGCTTGCCCGAGACGATATCCACATAGATGCCTTCTTCGAAATGCTGGTCGTATTCTCCTTGAAATGGTGGTTCGGTGCCATTTTCCTGTGTTACATGATATTGCATTGCTGATAATTTTTGTTTAAGTTCTTCCTTCATTATTGCTCACCCCAATTTTTTTGAATAAAAGCGGCTCTGCCAGATCCGACCGAATAACGCTCATAATGTGCCGGATTCTTCTTATAATAATCCTGATGATAGGTTTCAGCCAAATAAAAAGGCTTGGCTTGAAGAATTGGTGTAGCGATAGGCTTATCGAACTTGCCGGATGCTTCCATCTGTTCTTTGGATTTTTCTGCTGCTATGCGCTGTTCTTCTGTATGATAGAAAATCGCCGGCGCATAGGATGAGCCACGGTCGAAAAATTGACCTCCGCCATCAGTTGGATCAATCTGTGACCAAAATACTTCCAGCAGTTTTTCATAAGGATAAACCTCTGGTTGAAAGACGATTTCCACCGCTTCCTTATGGCCTGTAAGATTGGTGCATACTTGTTCATAAG
>CAZGMW010000274.1:0-3111 GCA_964526895.1 uncultured Planococcus sp.
GTTCCAGATAATCCTTCCACATGACTACTGCTTTATCAGCCGTCCCAATTGTCCCGGTGTAAAAATCATTGCCATACTTAGATAAATCGATGTGGAAGGATTATCTGGAACTTAAAGAAAATAAAATATTAATAGCTGATACAGAAGCGGGTGCGATTGCTTATATCTGTAAGAAAAACGATGTTGAATGCATCATTTTAAAAGGAATATCTGATTTTCCTACAGAAGATAGCAACTCTGACCAGTTCGAATCAAACGTAGAACAAATCAATGTGTATTTAGAGAATACCCCTAAAGTCATGAACAAAATATTCGGCGTATATTTAAACAAATTCATATAAATGATATCGACAGAAAAGGGAAGTGCAATTCGTAAACGAATCGCACTTCCCTTTTCATTTTTCTTGTTACACACCCATTTTACGGCGTGTATTATTGACTTTCTTTGTTTGTTGGCTCTTCATCTTTTTTGTTTCCGAGGAAGCAGCGCCACTTCCTTTTTTACCGGAAGCCTGATTTTTTTTTGCTTCAAGCTGGCGTTTAACCGCTTCCTGCAAACTCACTTTTTTCGGTGTTTCATTGGATTCACTCACGTGTCATCCCTCTTTTCAATTGGACTGATGCAATGTTACTGCTAACAACAGTATAGCATATTTCCATCAATTCATTGTTTATTTTCTTTGAACCAGTTATTGACTTGTGTAAAGAATTTAGCCATCGAATCCGGTTTTGACATATTTGGCACTCTCGCCAACAATACTTCTCTTGGTGCTTTAATGCCTTCTTTCTTCTTTTGGAGCACCAGAATCCCTTTTGCATGGGAAGAATTTTTGAAGAGCGTCTCAGGCAATTCCATAACAGCCTGAATATCAGCGGTTTTCTTCAAATAATTATGCAGTTGGGAGGCCAGCGGTGATTCGAATAGCGCTTTAGGCACGATAAAGAAAAGATAGCCTCCATCAGCGGTGTGCTTCAGAGATTGTTCGATGAAAAGATGGTGTGCATAGGACATGCCTTCTTCTGCCTTTAATTCATATGAACCAGCATTTTCATCATCCGGGTAATAGCCGACAGGCAAATCGGATACCACGGCATCCACGGGATCGATCAATAGCGGCTGTAACGCATCCTGCAGGTAGAGCGTGACGGGCTGCTGGACCAGATTGCCTGTGTTGGAGGCCAGTTTGATGAGCAGGTCATCGATTTCAACTCCCGCTCCCATCAGCTTTCCATCCAGATAATTCATGACAGTCAATAATAGATTGCCTGTTCCGACTGCCGGATCCAAAATGGTCGCTTGCTCTTTTTTCACAAACAATTCCACTAGATAGCCCATTAATAAGCCCAGCGCATCCGGCGTCATCTGATGATGCGGCTGGATATGTTCCTTCATGCCTTTCAGAACCGCCAATTGAATCGCTTTGCGGATATCTTCTTTTCCCGCTTCGACATCTGGTCTGATTAAGCCATCCAGCCAATTCTCTGTTGTAACCAGCAAGCTTTCAAGATAGGAATTTTCCTGTTCTTTTTGAATATCCGTAGTATGTTTGTCGATAAAATTAAATACATTTTCCATAGATGAATTCATTTGTTCTCCGTCCTCAATAAGGAAACCCACTCAAGTGAGTGGGTTTCAAGTATTATTTTGTCAGTTCTTTTACTGCTTCGATCGCTTTATCGTAATTTGGGTGGCTTGTCCCTTCAGGAACATATTCTACATATGTCACTTTATCGTTTTCATCAACCACAAAAATGGAGCGGGCCAATAACCGAAGTTCCTGCATCGTTACGCCGAATGCTTCACCGAAAGAAAGATCCCGATGATCGGAAAGGGCAGTGAGATTGTCGACTTTATTGATTTCAGTCCATCGTTTCTGAGCAAAAGGCAAGTCACAGGAAACAGCCAGAATTTCTACATTTTCGCCAAGTGAAGCAGCTTCATCGCTCCAACGCTTTGTCTGATCTGAACAAACGCCTGTGTCCAACGATGGAACCACGCTGAACACCCGGATTTTGCCTGCGGTATCCTGGGCAGTTACCGGACTGAGATCATTTGCCAGCACTGTGAAATTCGGAATTTCGTCTCCAACTTTAACTTCTTTGTTTGGCAAGGTGACAGGATTTTCCTTAAAAGTAACTTGTACCATTCAAACGCCTCCCTTTCATAGTATCTTCATCATACTAAAAGGCGCTCTCCCCTTGCAACCCAGATCCATCGTTGCGGACTTTCTGCATCATTTTACGCTTACGATAAGATTGTTCATGGACTACAGTGGTATCTGCAAAAAAGTCATGTACTCCCTGCTTCAGTGAAGTAAAGCCTACGATAAAATAGAGCGGCAGGATTGTCACGGATATGAACCGGCCAATCCATTCACGAAACAGTAAAGTCCCCCAATCCAGCGAGTCTTTTTTTAAAGATACCACTTTGATGGCAAAAATCATCTTGCCGATGGTCTGGCCGAAAAATTTCGTCATCAATACAAAGTATGTGTAGAACAAGATAGCCGAAAGGATGGCAAAAGGAGCGTACCAGGAAGCTGTTTCCATATTGATGCCAAAAAGCGCAAAAACGGGTTTCAATAAAATTGAAGTAACGGCTGAAATTACAAGCAGATCTATCAAATATGCCCAAAACCGCACCCAGAAACCGGCTGGCTTACGCTCATAAAACAGAACTTCTTCGTATTGGATATCGACAGTAGGGGCAGACTCATTCTGCTGGTTTGCCGATTTTACTGAAATCGTATTCTCTGACATGTTTACCCCTCCTTATTTATCACCATATAAATACATCATGCGTGGTGAACTATACTCCGTCATCAGCTTTGTGAGCATCTGGGTTTCAATATCATTTCCGAACAGAGACTGAACTTTCACGCTGAATAATGAACCCCAGCTCTGTGAGAGTCCGTATTTAAATACCTGTGCATTCTCTAAATCGAAATCAGTGCGCAAAGCGGCAATAACGTCTTCTTCATAGCCAAAATCATCCGCCAGATTCGCTTCTACCGCCTGCCGGCCATTCATGATCCGCCCGTCAGCAACAGCTCTTACTTCCTCTTCTGCCATATCTCTTCCTTCAACAATGATATCAACAAAACTTTGATA
>CAZGMW010000275.1:0-3109 GCA_964526895.1 uncultured Planococcus sp.
TGCTTATTGGAATTGATGATTACAATTTCATGCCCCGTCAATTGGACTGGTGCATAATTGAAATCGAGTGTTTGGCAATCCAGCAGCATCGCATAATCCTTTTTTTTCCTTTGCCGATGGCGAATTGATCCATGATGCCGCTGTTGACACCGAGATAATCATTTTCAACCCGCTGTCCCAGCTGAATCATCTGCAGGCGTTCTATTGCAAGATCAAACAGCTCTTCAAGCACGACTCCTGTAACCATTTCAATGGAAGCGGAAGAAGACAGCCCCGCGCCGTTCGGAATATCTCCGTAGAACAGAATGTCCATTCCCGCCGGAATTGAAAAACCATTCTGGATGAAAGTATGGATCATGCCTTTCGGAAAGTTCGCCCAGTCGTGGGAAGGGTTATAGGACAAGTCGGCAAGTTCACATTCAATGATGCCGGTGTCCGGGAAGTTCATGGAATAAAACCGGAATATTTGGTCAGAGCGCTTGAGGGCGATGGCATACGTGCCGAGTGAAATAGCGGCTGGAAACACATGGCCGCCATTATAATCCGTATGTTCACCGATCAAGTTGATGCGGCCGGGTGCGAAAAAAGACCGCGGTTTATCGGTTGTTTCGAAAATTTCGTTAAACGTTTGAAGCAAGTCTGGCTGTGTCATCTTGTCCCTCCAATACTTTGTAAATTAATTTAATTAACATAAGTATATGGTATTTTGTTAAACTATTCAATAAAGAATCTGAAAATTTACAAATGGGGGAATCACGATGCGCCAAGGCACCTTTCAGTGGATGAAATCGATGAACAAATCGATCATCCTCAATAAGATCAGAAAAGACGGACCGATATCAAGAGCGCAGATTGCACGGGAGACAAATTTGACCCGGCCGACTGTCAGCAGCAATGTAAAAGAATTGATCGACCAGAAAATAGTCGAAGAAAGTGATATCGGACAATCCCAAGGCGGCCGGAAACCGACGATGCTGATCATCAATAATGACGCCTTCTGCATCATGGGCGTCGATGCGGGTCCCGACAGTATTGAATGCATCATAGCGGACCTCGCCGGCAATGTGCTGGAACGGACCGAGACCCAATTGCAATTGCCGATCAACAACAAGCAATTTATCGACACATTGATCAGTTGTATCAGCGACTGTTTAAAGAAAAGCAAAGGAAAAGATGTTATCGGCATCGGAGTCGCCATGCACGGCGTCGTCGATGTCGAGACTGGTGTTTCGCTGGTTGCGCCGAACCTTGGACTGGCGAACATTCCGATCAAAGAAGAATTGGAAGCAGTTTTTGGTCTGGAAGTGAAAGTGGAGAACGATGCGCGCGCCATGGCGCTTGGGGAATATTGGTTCGGAGATCACGGGGAATTGGAAAGCATGCTGGCGGTCAATATCGGCAGAGGGGTCGGTGCAGGGCTGATCATCGACGGGAAACTCTACCACGGTTCCTCTGATATTGCAGGGGAAATCGGCCATATGACCATCGATTTGAACGGTCGGGTTTGCGAATGCGGCAACCGGGGCTGTCTGCAGACTTTTGTCACGGGTCCTGCAATCGCGAGGCAGATGATGGAGACGGCCGTCGACAACTCAGTGACGGCTGAACAGATATTTGAACAGGCAACAAGCGGCAACGAAGAAGCGGCCGCTGTACTTAGAGAAGCGGGAAGAGCGATGGGCGTCGGATTGACCAATTTGATCCACATCGTCAATCCGGAAAAGATCGTTCTCGGCGGAGGGGTTTCGAAAGCGGAGAAATTCATCCTGCCGGCAATACGCGACACCATTGAAGCGTCTGCGCTGACTCCTGTAGCCAGCCGGACGAAAGTGGAAATCTCGAAGCTGGGCGACGATGCCACATTAATCGGCGCGGTCACGCTGCTATTGGTGGACGTCTTCGAACTGACCTGAAAATATACAAGGGGGAAAAAGAATGCAAGTCACAGAAAAGGAATTTGGCCGTAAAAACGGTCAGCCAATCACACAGTATACAATGACAAACGACCAAGGCTTTCAAATCTCATGCATCGATTACGGCTGCATCATCACTGAAATTATGACACCGGATCGCAGCGGCAAATTGGAGAATATCGTATTGGGCTTTGATACGCTTGAAGAATACGAACGCAATACGCATTATTTCGGAACCATCGTCGGGCGGTTTGCCGGACGGATAAAGGGAGGCGCGTTTACTCTTGAAGGCAAAGCCTATCAACTCGCTCAGAACTCCAATGGCCAGCACCTGCACGGAGGGCCAGGCGGCTTTCACTCAGCACTTTGGAAATCAAAAATAATTGAAAATGAAAACGAAGCCATCGTCGAGTTTACTCATTTCAGTCCGGACGGAGAAGAAGGGTTTCCCGGCAATTTAACGATGACTGTCCGTTATATCCTGCAAAACGACCAAAACCGGTTCACCATTTCCTATTCAGGAAAATCCGACAAGGCAACTTTGCTGAATGTGACCAACCATTCTTACTTCAATCTGAGCGGCAACTTCAAGCGGACGATTCTGGATCATGAACTGACACTCCAAAGTGATCAGTACGCGGAATTGAATGGTGAGATGCTGCCGACAGGGACGCTGATCCGTGCCGAAGAAGATCCGCTTTTCGATTTTCGCAGTGGCAAAACCATACGTGAAGGAGCTGATTCGGAGCATCCCCAGATAAAACTGGTGGGCAATGGCTATGACCATCCTTTTTTATTGAATAGCGAAAAACAGCCGGCCATCGAGTTAACCGACCCGGAAAGCGGCCGCAGCCTGCAGATCCAAACAACAGAACCTGCAGTGGTCTTATATACCGGAAACCACGTCGGCGGTTCTTATTCGATCAAAGGGGTGGAAGCACGGAACCACCTCGGGCTCTGCCTTGAGACGCAAGGTTTGCCGGATTCAGTGAACATCCCGCATTTCCCGTCTGCCATCTTAAAAGCCGACGAGGAGTTCCGTTCTGAAACTTCGTATGTTTTTTCCTGAAAAAAATGCCTTTCCAATGATTAAATTGGAAAGGCATTTTCGTTTAATTATTCAGGTTCTTCATTTATCCGCTTACGGATTCGTCGACCACAAGCCAGCTGATTTCAACAGCACGCGCGGGTGCAAT
>CAZGMW010000276.1:0-3105 GCA_964526895.1 uncultured Planococcus sp.
TCCTTTTTCACGTTTCTTCGGAGGCGGAGATAAAGAAGAGACAGAAATTGTTGAAGATTTTCATCGATAATCTGATGGGTTTCAGCAGTAGTATACGTCAGCCAGCAAGGCAATTGATCAAGAATAAATTCTTTTGTTTCGAAACTGAAAGCGCGCGGCTCATCATCGCCGGGCTGGATTTCCGTTTTCGAATAATCGATGCTTTTGCTGTTGACGCGTGGAGGTGTACCGGTTTTGAAACGTACTGTCTCAAAGCCAAGCTCCTCAAGATGTTCAGCCAATTTGATCGATGGCTGCTGGTTGTTGGGTCCGCTTGAATAGCGAAGATCGCCGATGATGATTTCACCTCGCAGGAATGTACCTGTCGTGATGACCACTGAATTGGCGCGGTAAATGCCGCCTGCCTGCGTAATCAATCCTTTGACCGTACCGTCTTCAACAATCAGCTTTTCAACCACTCCCTGGTGGAGAGCCAGATTTTCTTCGTCTTCCATCAGGCGTTTCATTTCCTGCTGGTAAAGCACTTTATCGGCTTGTGCGCGCAATGCGCGTACAGCCGGTCCTTTAGCCGTATTCAACATTCTCATCTGAATGTGTGTTTTATCGATAACGCGTCCCATGGCTCCGCCAAGTGCGTCAATTTCGCGTACTACGATCCCTTTCGCCGGTCCACCGATGGACGGGTTGCAAGGCATAAACGCGATCATATCCAAATTCATCGTCAAGGCGAGCGTTTTCGCTCCCATGCGGGCAGAGGCGAGTGCTGCTTCAGCACCTGCGTGTCCCGCTCCTACAACGATTACATCGAACGTGCCTGCTTCAAATTGTGGCATGTCCGTTCATTCCCTTCAAAGTTTATTTCCCAAGGCAGAACTGCGAGAATAATTGGTTCAGAAGGCCGTCATCCGCTGTATCGCCGATGATTTCCCCCAGTATTTCCCATGTTCGTGTAACATCTATTTGGATCATATCGACCGGCACGTCCATTTCCGCGGCTGCGATGGCATCCGAGATGGTCTGGTGGGCCTGGTGCAGCAATGAAATATGGCGTGCGTTCGAAACGTATGTCATATCCCCTGCTTCGATTTCCCCTTCGAAAAACAGATCGGCAATCGCCTGTTCAAGCTGGTCGATTCCTTCTTCTTCTATTAAAGAGGTCGTCACCATCAATTTATCGCCCGCAAGTCTCTGCAATTGCTCCATATCGATTTTACGGGGCAAATCGGTTTTATTGACGACGACAATGTAATTCATTCCTTTGACCGCTTCAAACAATAACTCATCTTCTTCGGTCAATTCTTCAGCATAATTCAGCACATAAAGGATCAGATCCGCTTCCTTCAGCACTTTGCGTGAACGTTCCACACCGATGCGCTCGACAATGTCCTCGGTTTCCCGGATTCCTGCCGTATCGACCAGGCGAAGCGGTACACCGCGCACATTCACATATTCCTCTATTATATCACGGGTCGTCCCCGCAATTTCAGTAACGATGGCTTTATTTTCCTGGACCAGGCTGTTCAGCAGTGAAGATTTCCCGACATTCGGCCGCCCCACGATTACCGTGGAAAGCCCTTCCCGGAGAATCTTGCCTTGTGAAGAAGTCTGGAGCAGCTTATCGATCTCTGCCTGCACCCATTTCGCCTTTTCAAGCATCATCGGACGCGTCATTTCTTCAACATCGTCGTATTCCGGATAGTCGATATTGACTTCCATCTGCGCAATCGACTCAAGCAGCGCCTGGCGCAGCGTGCCGATAAGTTTCGACAGCCGCCCTTCCATCTGTCCGAGCGCCACATCCATGGCCCGATCCGTTTTCGCGCGAATCAAATCCATGACAGCTTCCGCCTGCGACAAATCGATTCGTCCATTAAGGAATGCGCGTTTCGTAAATTCACCCGGCTCTGCAAGACGTGCCCCGGCGCGCAGCACAAGCTGCAGCACACGGTTTACCGAGACGATTCCGCCATGGCAATTAATTTCAATGACATCTTCCCGTGTAAAAGTTTTTGGCCCTTTCATGAAAGACACCATCACTTCTTCCACTACTTCCTCCGTCCACGGATTTTCAAGATGTCCGTAATGGATGGTATGTGTTGCTTGTGCAGCCAAATTTTTGCCGCTTGGTGCGCGGAACAGCCGGTCAGCTATCGAAATCGCTTCCGGCCCGCTTAAACGGACAATGGCGATGGCCCCTTCGCCGCTGGGTGTCGATATCGCAGCAATCGTATCGAACTCCATGATAGATCCTCCTCTATGTGCAGAAAAATCAAATGCCGGGCAAGAAAAAATTATCCACACCCGCCATTTCATTTTTTCATCTATAAAATTTTTCGATTTACTCTTTAAAAAAGTTGTCCACATGTGGACAACCAAGAAAAGTACATGACTTTCTAACATACTACAATAGCATAAATCGCCGTGAACCGAAAGATAGAGAACTTCGTTTGATAATGATTTTATTCAGTGTTATTCATCGGACATTTCTTATTCAATTCGATGCATAATTACTCAACGAGATGCTTTCTTCTTTTTTCCACTGCCTCTTCTCCCTCTTTTTGTTCCGTCATTTCATTGCCCGCGATCAAATCTTGGACAATAAAAAAACAGTCCACTTTTTCAAGTGGACTGCATTTATTACCGCAATGGTTCAATGACCAGATAACGGTTCGGATCTTTTCCTTCTGAGAAGGTATCAATATCCAGGCGTCTCGACAAAGTTTGATGGATCACTTTGCGTTCATAGGACGGCATCGGCTCAAACTGGACTCGGCTGCCGGTGCGGATCGCTTTGTCAGCCATACGGTCGGCCAACTGTTCAAGCGTTTCCTGCCGGCGTTCCCGGTAATTTTCTGCATCCAGCTCCACCATGATGAATCCTTTGGTGTATTTATTGGCCACTAATTGTGCCAATTGCTGCAGCGAATTTAAAGTATGCCCTCTTTTTCCGATCAGCATCGCGACTTTTTCGCTTTCCAGGTAAAAACTGACTTGCTTGCCTTTTGCCGTATGGCTGACTGATAAATCATCAATGCCCATTTCCTTGGCAATTGCATGCAAGTATTTCTTCGTTTCTTCTATCGCCTGGTCATTTGAAGGACGGGA
>CAZGMW010000277.1:0-3086 GCA_964526895.1 uncultured Planococcus sp.
GAAGATGAAGACATCATAAAACGGGTGGTCTACCCGCAGGTGCCGCCGAAAGTGGAATACTCGATGACGGAATATGGCCGCAGCCTCGAGCCGATTCTCGAGGCCATGCACGAATGGGGTGCCAGGCACACAGAGCATAAAACCAAAAAGCAGCAAAGCCAATTGAAAAGTTCTTCATAAAACGACGGACCTCTCAGCTTTTTGAGAGGCCCGCTTTTTTATTGGCGTAAATGAAATCCGATATTTTGTGCAGGGGAATGCTGATGTGTAAAATAGGGGCTATATGGAAATACTTATATAGAAAGAACAAAGGAGAGTCGATGCAGGATGAGTAAAGAAACGATGAAGACATTCGGATTTTATAAACCGGGATCGAAAGAAGAGGCGATGGATTTTCAAGTGGTGGAACAGGAACGTCCGACAGCTGAGGGGCGCGATTTGCTTGTGGAAGTAAAAGCGATTTCCGTAAACCCGACAGACCTACGTACGCGCGACGGGAAAAAAGATGATGATGATTCGCTTACGGTTGTCGGCCGGGATGTTGCAGGGGTAGTTGTGGCTGCAGGTGGCGATTGTTCCTATTTTAAAGCAGGCGACGAAGTGTTTTACGCGGGCACGAACAACCGGCCGGGTGGCCAAAGCGAATTTCACCTGGTGGATGAGCGCATTGTCGGGCGGAAGCCGGTCAGCCTTGATTTTCCGCAGGCCGCAGCTTTGCCGCTGACCAGCATTACTGCTTATGAAGCGTTGTTTGAGCGACTTGGCGTTTCAAAAGACCCTTCAGATAATAAAGATAGAAGCATCCTGATTATCGGAGCGGCAGGCGGCGTGGGCTCGATTGCGGTGCAGATTGCCAAACTTGCCGGTTTGACGGTAATTGGTACAGCTTCCCGTACTGAAACGGTCGACTGGGCGAAAGAGCACGGCGCCGACCATACCATCAATCATCACGAGGAGTTTGGACCGCAGCTGGAGAAGCTTGGCGTCAATGGCGTGGATTATATTTTCTGTCTGAACAGTCCTGACGAGCACATGGCCGAGATGGCCAAAGCGATTCTGCCGCAAGGGAAAATCTGCTCGATCCTGCCGGCATTCAAGCCTCTCGACATGGCATTGTTCGGCAAAAGTGTCACGTTTGTCTATGAACTCATGTACACCCGTTCCGTTTTCCAGACGACCGACATGGTGCATCAGCACATGATGCTGAACGAATTGGCCGACTGGGTGGATGACAACAAAATCCGTTCGACGATGACCCAGCATTTTTCGCCGATTTCGGTGGATAATCTGAAAGAAGCCTACAACAACCTTTTGACAGGCAAGACGATCGGGAAGATTGTGTTGGAAGGTCCGTTTGAGTGAAAATAAATATAGCGTCGACTTCTCTTTTTGATGGGGAGGTCGGCTTTTTTTATTGTTAAGAGCCATAGGCAAAAGACGAAAGCATGCTTTTCGCGGGCATAAAGCGAAGGTGAGGGGATGCGGTGTGCGAATTGTGTGGTTGGAATCGATGAAACGTGTTTTGGCGAAAATGACGGGAGAAGCCTCGAGGGTATTTGGAATAATTGGCAGTTAAACTATTGAATGATGAAAATTGAAATTGGAAAGTATTTCGGTGAAATTGGAAAGTATTTCGACTGAACTGGAAAGTATTTAGCGTCAATTGGAAAGTATTTGAGGAGAATTGGAAAGTAAATACAAATAATGGGAATTAAGTTTATTCTAAGCGAGTTACAGAAAGCGAGTTCACTTCTGGCGCTTCGCTTTCGAGGTCACCGAAAAAGCTGGTTCTAAAATGCAAAAAAAACTAATTGACTTTCAAAAATTATTGTAATATTCTTTAGAGCAGTATAAAAATAATCTTTATTCTTATTGAATGACCAGGTAGGAATATAGGATAGTTTTGATTGCTGCTGTAAGCGATTACATAATAGAGGAGAGAAAAGAATGATTACATTTATCGTTTCAATAGCATTGCTTGTGGCAGCTTATTTTACATACGGAAAGTATATCGAAAAAATGTTTGGCCCGATGGAAAACCGGAAAACTCCAGCTTACTCCAATCAGGACGGCATTGATTTTGTACCAATGAATAAACACAAAAATTCCTTGATCCAATTGTTGAATATTGCGGGAACGGGTCCGATTTTCGGTCCGATTTTGGGTGCCCTTTATGGGCCAGTCGCTTTTTTATGGATTGTCATCGGCTGTATTTTTGCTGGTGCGGTGCACGATTACTTGACGGGTATGATCTCTATCCGCAATAAAGGTGCCCATATTCCAGAACTTGCAGGGAAATTTCTTGGCGCAGCTTCCAAGCACCTCGTCAACTTTTTCGCGGTATTGCTGCTGTTGCTTGTCGGAACCGTGTTCGTAACGACTCCTGCATCACTTCTTTCTATTCTATTGGATGGACAAGTGGCTGTTGGAATTTTAATAGCCCTCATCTTCGCTTATTATTTTCTTTCGACAATTTTGCCGATCGATAAAATCATCGGCCGTTTGTATCCGTATTTTGGTGCTGTTCTTTTGATTGGAACAATAGGGGTAGGCGGAGGACTGCTGTTTTCTGAGTACAAGATTCCGGAGCTTCGCTTAGAGAATCTGCATCCGGATAACTTACCGATTTTCCCGATCTTGTTCTTTACAATCACTTGTGGAGCTTTATCCGGTTTCCATGCAACTCAGTCACCGATCATTTCGCGGACAACGCAAAATGAATCACAGGGACGCTACATTTTCTACGGCATGATGATTGCAGAAGGGATTATCGCGATGATCTGGGCTGCAGCCGCGATGAGCATCTTCGATGGCCAGACGCTATCAAGCATCATCAGTTCAGGAACTCCTTCAGCAGTTGTCAATGAAGTCTCCATGACACTTTTAGGTGCAGTCGGCGGTACGATTGCAGTTCTAGGTGCTATAGTCTTGCCAATCACATCAGGCGACACAGCGTTCCGCGCTGCGCGGTCAATCATTGCTGATTACATCAAGATGGATCAGCAGAAAGTGATAAAACGTTTGATGATCGCTGTCCCGTTATTTGCTGTTTCATTGGCACTGACACAAATCGATTTCGCCTTGCT
>CAZGMW010000278.1:0-3066 GCA_964526895.1 uncultured Planococcus sp.
AAAGAAAATCGCCGATAAATCCAATGACGTCCTTTATTATTCCTTCGAAATCAGATCAGCGATCAATATAAAGCGTTCAGGAGCATTGGGACCGATAAAATCGAACGGATAGCATGTCGAAACCGTCAGCGTTGCTTTCGGTTTCGGTACAATCACCGTGCGGTCGTCTGCATCTACAATACGGGTCTTTTTCACTTTATACGTAAACTTGCCAGCCGAAGTCTCGACAATCAGCAAATCGCCTTTTCCGACACTGCCCAATTCACGGAATACTGTATCCATATGACCTGAAAGAACCGAGTTATCGTTTTCACCAGGCAAGACACTGTCAGCAAAATGGCCGACGCCTTTGAGGAGCTCATCTTCATCCGTACCGTGAAAAATCGGCAACGTGGCCCCGATGGCTGGAATCATAAGATCACCGATATTTTCGCCTTTTTCAGGCCGCACCGGATAAAGAACCTCTTCAACATCTTCTGCCACATCTTCTTCAGGCAAGCTGATCGTTTCTGTAGAAGGCGCTGTTTTGGCGCTGACTTCCACATCATTGACCTGGCCGGTTTTAAAAAGCAGATAGCCCTTCAGGAAAGAAGCGGCGTTTGTGCTGCTGAACCAAAGACCGAATGCAATCATTGATAAAGCCAAGACCGACAAAATGATCTTTTTTCGGCCGGCCCCTTTGTTCAATTTGTTTCCCATCAATTAATTGCTCGCTGTTTTCAAGCGACGGAATAATACAAGGCCGATCAACACGAATGCCAAACCGATTAATGCATTGCTAAGGTAATCAGAAGCTGTCTTCGGAAGTTTCCCGCCTTTTGTTGTTTGTACAGCTGGTGTATTTTTTTTCACAGACTTCATTTCTTTTTTAACTTCTTTTGTTTCTTTTACAGGAGCAGCAATCACTTCTTCGACCTCTTTAAGATCTTCTTTTGTTTCCTCGATGATTTCAGAACCGAACATTTCAGCAGTCAAGACGATGTCCGCAAGGAATGTTCCTTCACGATCAAAGATTTCAATCAGCAAATCTTTGCCTTCTGTCGTTTCCAAAGCCAGCAAAGCAGTCAAAGTAAGTGGAGTTTTTTCTTCGCCGTCAGTCAGGTAATAAGTCGTATCCACTTGGAACAAGTTCATCATGTCATCGAAAATATCAAGCAAAACCGCAATTTGTTCAGCATCCAAATCTGATGCACTTTCAAAGTATGGAACAGCATCCAGACGCTGTAATAGAACATCCAATTCGTCTAAGAACGCTTCATCTTCAAAGTTCAATGTGATAAGGTGTTCAAACAGACGGTTCAATTCCTCTTCAGTAAGACCTACTTCTGTAAAGATGGCCATTTCATCAAGGTCAACATAGACTCCTTCGTCCAAATACCATTCCACGTAGTAGTACAAGTCTTCATTGAAAATGATATACATATGGCTATCCAGTACATCCTGGCCTTCTTCGATATCGCCGTATTCAACCAATAATGCATTCAACTCTTCACGAGTCAAATCGAAATCTGTCATTACTTTCTGAACGCCTTCTTCAGACAGAGGTGTTCCCAGTTCTGAGACATCCGAGAAGTAGTGCAGGCCCCAATCTTTGCTGTCCAGGTAATCCAGGTAATCTTCTTTGGACCAGCCGATGCCTTTCAGGAATTCTTCAAATTCGGGACCGTCTTCATCGATCATGCCGAAATCTTCGCTCAAATAGTATTCAACATATGAATATAGTTCTTCATTAAAGAGAAGGTAATCTCCTTCAAGGACATCTTGTCCTTTTTCGATATCACCAAAATCTGCGAGCAATTCATTTAATTCGTCACGAGTCAGTTCAAAATCAGCCATTACAGACTGCACGCCTTCTTCAGATAATGGCGTTCCCAGTTCTGAAACATCACCGAAATCTTCCAATAACCAATCTTTGCTCATCAGGTAATTTATATAATCTTTTTTCGACCACTCGATTTCTCCTAAGAATTTTTCGAATTCAGGGTCGTCTTTTTCAATCGCAAACGTTGAAGCAGGTATAGCGGAAACCACCAATAATACTGCCATCAATAAAACTAATAATTTTTTCATCTCTTTCCTCCATCTAACAAAATTGTGATATCCAGAAAATTATAATAGGTAAATCCTGAAGGTAATATAGGACTAAAGACTCTAATTTCAAAAAAGTTCCAAAACACTGTATTATTTATACTAATACGATAAAAAACGAAATAGGAGTGTGTTAAAGAAATGATAAAAGCAGTTATTTTTGATTTGGATGGAACATTGTTAGACCGCGAAAAATCCGTTCAATTGTTTATCTCAAACCAATATAAACGCATGAATAAGGAGCTGGGTCATATTGACCAGTCGACTTACATGGATCGGTTCATTGAACTCGAAAAACATGGTTATGTTTGGAAAGATAAAGTTTATCAGCAATTAATCAGAGAATTCGATATTACAGAAATGTCCTGGGAACAATTGCTTGAAGATTATTTAACGCATTTCGCTGTCCAATGTACCCCATTTCCGCATTTAACAGCGATGCTCGAAGAGTTGAAAAGCAGCCATATTCTTCTCGGCATGATCACTAATGGCTATACGGAGTTTCAATCGGGCAATATCGAGGCACTCGGCATCAAAGAATATTTTGATACCATCCTGATATCTGAAAAGGAAGACTTGCGAAAGCCCGATAAACGGATATTCGAAAGAGCATTGGAGCGATTAGGCGTAAAAGCGGAACAGGCTCTCTTTATCGGTGACCACCCCCTAAATGATGTTGAAGCTTCAGCCGAGGCAGGCATGATAAGCGTATGGAAGCGGAATGCTCAGTGGGAAGACTCTAAAGCCCATTTTATCGTCGACGGCCTGGAGGAAATTCCGGGGCTGGTTCAGAAATTGGAGGAGCAGGCGAAACTTTGAATAAAGCGCAGCTACTGAACAAGAATATTTCCATGTATGTTAAAATGCATGCAGCGTAATGAAACGGGGAAGTGAAGGATGAGCGGAAGCTAATAAAGAGAGAGTTATATAGAAGAGTTTTCTTCAACCAATGGCTTGGCGCGTTTCCCCGCAACACTG
>CAZGMW010000279.1:0-3063 GCA_964526895.1 uncultured Planococcus sp.
AAAAATGGTAGACTTTTATCATGATGGAGGAATGAAAATGAAAAGAAAACTATATCAGTATACAATCGAATTAACCAACGGACCGATAATGTCCAATTTATTGCAAAGATTTGCACAATCACCAAAAAGCGGCTCAATTATCCGGCAATATATAAAAACATATAAGATAGCCACCGAAGACATTGAAGGCGAAATCGATTCATTTTCTTCACTGCATGATTTTTTCATTCGAAAACTTCGGCCCGGCAGCCGGCCACAGGCAGAAGCACATATTGTTTCTCCGGTGGATGGCAAAGTCGAAATAGCCGGAAAGCTTCACGAAGACAGCAGGTTCATCGTCAAAGGACTTGAATATTCACTTGCTGAGCTGTTGGGCAGTGAAAAATTAGCGCAGCGTTATACTAATGGCAGCTATGTCGTGCTGTATTTGTCACCTGCCGATTACCATCGCATCCACAGCCCAGCGAGCGGCAAGGTCAAGAGGCAGTTTGTGCTTGGAAAGAAATCCTACCCGGTCAATCAGGCGGGCTTGCTTTACGGAAAATCACCAATCAGCGGGAATTATCGGCTGATCACCGAATTGGAAACGGAAATCGGCGGCTTAATGATGGTGAAAGTTGGGGCGATGTTTGTAAACTCGATCGAACTCACCAACACAAATGATTTGTGGAATAAAGGCGAAGAAGTCGGTTATTTCAGTTTCGGCTCCACTGTGGTTTTGTTTTTTGAACCGGATCATTTCCATTTCACCGATAATATTCTGGCCGGTGAGCCGATCAAAGTGGGAGAAGCCTTGGCAAATATGCTATAATCATTAACATTAAGTTCGAAGATACAGGAGTTGTTGATAGTGTACCAAAAATTCATACCTAGCCAATACGTCAGAACGGTGTTTGATGTCACGCCGGAAAGTTTGCTTGAGAAAGGCATCCGCGGAATTATTACAGACCTTGATAATACGCTCGTGGAATGGGACCGCCCGGAAGCCACCCCAATGCTCATCGATTGGTTGAAATCCATGAAGGATTCAGGCATACAAGTTGTCATTGTGTCGAATAACAATGAACTGCGCGTCAAATCTTTTGCGGACCCTTTAGGGATCCCTTTCATCTATCAGGCACGTAAACCGATGGGCAAGGCATTCAGAAAAGCTTTGCAGATCATGAGTGTCAAACGGGAAAACGTGGTAGTCATCGGTGATCAAATGCTGACAGACATTTTTGGCGGCAACCGCAATAAATTGCATACGATACTCGTGTTGCCGGTCGCACAATCCGACGGGTTCTTTACCCGTTTCAACCGATTGGTCGAGCGCCGTATCATGAAGAGGCTTAAAGATAAAGGTTATATGACTTGGGAGGAAGAAAATTGAACGAAATGCCAAATTGCATCGGTTGCGGTGCACAGATCCAAACAGAACATCCTGGAGAGCTGGGCTACGCGCCGGCATCGTCACTGGATAAAGAAGAAATCATCTGCCAAAGGTGTTTCCGATTGAAAAACTATAATGAATTACAGCCGGTTTCATTGACTGATGATGATTTTCTGCGGATATTGAACGGTCTTGGGGAACGCAAAGGCCTAATTGTTAAAATTGTAGATATTTTCGATTTCAATGGCAGCTGGCTGCCGGGGCTTCACCGATTCGTCGGCAGCAATGATATTTTATTGATTGCCAATAAAGCGGATTTACTCCCGAAATCAGTGAAAGAGCAGAAACTGCTGCAATGGATGAAACGGGAAGCCAATAAACTTGGATTGAAACCGGTTGATATTTTGACGGTATCTGCCCAAAAAGGCAAAGGTGTCGTTGAAGCGATGGAAGCGATCGACCATTACCGAAAAGGCGGCGATGTGTTTGTCGTTGGATCCACGAATGTCGGCAAATCCACGTTCATCAATCGCATCATCAAGCAAGCCACAGGCCAGGAGAATATCATCACGACTTCCCATTTTCCGGGAACGACGCTTGATATGATAGAAATTCCACTTGATGATGAAAAATCAATGTATGATACACCGGGAATTATCAATCATCATCAATTGGCGCATTATCTTGATACAGCTGATTTAAAAATGATCATGCCTAAAAAAGAAATAAAACCTCGCGTCTTCCAGCTTAACCCGGAACAGACTTTGTTTATCGGTGGTCTTGCCAGGTTCGATTTTATAAAAGGAGATCGTTCTTCTTTTACTTTCCATGTGGCCAATGACCTGCCGCTCCATCGGACGAAACTGGAAAACGCTGATGAACTTTACAGTCAGCATTTTGGCGGCATGCTTGCTCCGCCTTCGGAAGAATATAAAGAAAACTATCCGGAATTGGTGCGCCACGAGTTCCGTATTAAAGAAGCGAAAACGGATATCGTCTTTTCCGGTTTGGGCTGGGTGACGGTCCAGCATCCCGATGTAATTGTCGCTGCGCATGCCCCTAAAGGCGTCGAAGTGATGCTGCGGCCATCTCTAATTTAGGAGGGATTGGATGAAAAAATGGTATGCGGTGATCGGTGATCCGATTGCTCATTCATTATCGCCTTTCATGCATGAAACTTGGTTCAAGGACAATGGAATAGACGCGTCTTATATTCCAATCCATGTGGAGCCATCCGATCTGAAAAAGGCATTTGAATCTCTGCATTTGCTCGGAGCAAGCGGTTTTAATATTACATTGCCGCATAAACAGTCGATCATTGCGTTACTCGATGGCTTGGATGACACGGCTTCAACAATGAATGCAGTCAACACTGTGGTTCGTGATGATGCAAGCTTTTACGGAGCCAATACGGATGGAGATGGATTTGTTGAATCTCTATTGACTGCAAAACCTGCTAAAGATTCTAAAATTCTGCTGATTGGTGCGGGAGGAGCGGCACGGGGTATCAGCTTTGCACTGAAACGCAGCGGATTTAATGATATTACAATCACAAACCGGACGCACAGAAGAGCAGAAGAGCTTGCGGATGAAAATGGCAGCAAGGCGATGGTGAAATCAGAAGCTGAAATACAACTGGACGTTTTTGACATCATCATCCAAACCACTTCGGTTGGTTTGGCTGTAGGCGA
>CAZGMW010000280.1:0-3043 GCA_964526895.1 uncultured Planococcus sp.
GAGAAATTAATGCTGAATCTGCGGGAGGGGTAAAAATTGTATAATGTCATAGGTGTCCGCTTCAAAAAAGCGGGTAAAATATATTATTTCGATCCAGGTGAATTTACGATCGAGAAAGACGATTATGTCATCGTTGAAACAGCTCGTGGAGTGGAATACGGGAAAGTCGTTGTACCGGTCAAGACGGTCGGCGAAAACGATGTCGTGTTGCCGCTCAAACAAGTGGTGCGTGTAGCCAGTGAACGAGACCGCCAGCAGGTGGAGGATAACCGCCAGGAAGCGCAGCGCGCATTTGAAACGGGTACCGGCAAGATTGAAGAACACCGGCTTGATATGAAACTGGTTGAGGTCGAATATACGTTTGACCGCAATAAAGTCATTTTTTATTTCACAGCGGAAGGCCGCGTCGATTTTCGGAACCTGGTAAAGGATTTGGCGTCAATATTCCGGACACGCATTGAACTTCGCCAAATCGGTGTAAGGGATGAAGCAAAAATGCTCGGAGGCATCGGACCTTGCGGACGTATGTTATGCTGTTCGACATTCCTGGGTGATTTTGAACCGGTTTCGATCAAGATGGCGAAAGACCAAAATTTGTCTTTGAATCCGTCTAAAATTTCAGGTCTGTGCGGACGATTGATGTGCTGCCTTAAATACGAGAATGATGAATACGAGCAGGCGAAAAAAGAAATGCCGGATGTCGGCACCCGGGTTTCAACTCCGGATGGTGAAGGCCGTGTTGTCGGGATGAATATTCTGGAGCGTGTATTAAAAATTCGCCTTTCTGAGCAGGAACAGACACTTGAATATGCATTAAGTGAGATAATGGACCAAGGAACGAGAGCGTGAGGTGGTTGGTGTGAAAGATAAGAACTTTTTGGATACAGTCATGGATTTTGAGCAGCAGCTTGAATCGATGCAACAGCAATTTCGTGAATTAAAAGCAGTTGTGGCGCATACGATGGAAGAACATCATGCGCTGCAGCTTGAAAATCATCATTTGCGTGCGCGCCTGGATGAACTTCATGAAGCGGTTCCGGAAGCTGCAGCAGCTGTAGATCCTGTAAAACTTGAAAGAGCGGTCATGGATATCGGCGAAGGCTATGATAATCTGGCCCGGCTTTATCATGAAGGTTATCACGTCTGCCATGTGCATTTCGGCAGTTCCCGAAAAGGTGATGATTGCCTGTTCTGCCTTTCATTTTTAAACAAGCAGAATTGATGGCAAAATCAACAAAAGCTTCCGTCACTCCTTGTGGCGGCAGCTTTTTGTTTTGTGGAGGAGTTGAAAATATGCTGTTGGACGACGAACGGCTGGATTATTTACTGGCGGAGGAATTGCGTATCATTCAAAGCCCTTCTGTATTCTCGTTTTCACTTGATGCGGTGTTATTGGCACGGTTTGCTTACCTGCCGTTGAAACGCGGGAAGATTGTGGATTTATGTACAGGAAACGGGGCAATCCCGCTTTTTTTAAGCGCTCGGACGGAATCCCAGATCATCGGTATCGAGCTTCAGGAGCGGCTCGTACATATGGCAGAGCGCAGCGTGGCGTATAACGAGCTGGAATCGCAAATTAGCATTTTGCAGGGCGATGTCAAAACAATTCCGGAAACGCTCGGTTTTGAAAAATACGATGTGGTGACTTGCAACCCGCCTTATTTTCCAGCGGATAATATGAGTGATAAAAATATCAGTGAACATATGGCGATTGCGCGCCACGAGCTCTATTTGACGCTGGACGAGGCAGTGCGCTCAGCCAGCCAGTTATTGAAGCAGGGCGGCAAAGCGGCATTTGTGCACCGCTCAGGGCGGCTGATCGACTTGATCACGGCCATGCGCGCTAACCGGCTGGAGCCGAAACGCGTAAGGCTGGTCTACCCGAAAGCCGGAAAAGAAGCGAATACTTTATTAATTGAAGGAATAAAAGACGGCAAGCCGGATCTGAAAATCATGCCGCCGCTGATTGTTTACGGAGACGACGGGGAATATACGGAAGAAGTGCGGGAAATGCTTTATGGAGACAAATAGCCATTATTTTTATGTACTTGAATGTGCCGACAGTTCCTATTACGCGGGTTATACCAATGATTTGCAGAAACGGCTGGAGACGCATAATGCCGGCAAAGGCGCGAAATACACACGGGCGAGAGGGCCGGTGAAAATGATTCATTTCGAAGAATTTGAAACAAAGCCGGAAGCGATGAAGGCGGAATATGCCTTCAAGCAATTAACGAAAGCAAAAAAAGTCCGTTATATTGCCAAAGGGAAGGAGCAGGCTTGATGAAATCCCAGAAAAGTTTTCAGGAAACAACAGCAACTTTATATCTCGTTGCAACGCCGATCGGCAATCTAGAAGACATGACGGTCCGTGCGCTGCGTATTTTGAAAGAAGTCGACATCATCGCAGCGGAAGATACGAGAAATACAAAGAAACTGTGCAATTACTTTGATATTCAAACCAAGCTGGTCAGTTATCATGAGCATAACCAAGAAAGCGGCGGGCATAAAATTCTCGGTTATTTGGAAGAAGGCAAATCTGTGGCGCTTGTCAGCGATGCAGGGATGCCGTGCATTTCCGATCCGGGAGAAGATATCGTGAAGCGCGCGATTGTGGAAGGGTTTCCGGTCGTGCCGATTCCCGGAGCCAATGCAGCGCTCAGTGCGCTCATCGCTTCCGGTATTGCACCTCAGCCGTTCCAGTTCTACGGCTTTCTGTCACGCAATAAAAAAGAGCGTCAGGCTGAACTTGAGCTATTGAGCCAAAACCGGGAGACGCTCATTTTCTATGAAGCGCCGCACCGTTTGAAGGAAAGCCTGAAAAGCATCCAGAAGAATTTCGGCAACGACCGCCGGATTGTGCTGGCGCGGGAAGTGACCAAGAAATTCGAGGAGTTTCTGAGAGGTACGGTGGAACAAGCCGTGGAATGGGCGGACTCCAATGAAATACGCGGCGAATTCTGTCTTGTCATTGAAGGCAACGCGGAACCGGATCTTGTCGAAACAACGGTCTGGTGGGAAGACTTATCGATAGAAGAACATG
>CAZGMW010000281.1:0-3043 GCA_964526895.1 uncultured Planococcus sp.
GCCTTTCAAAAACCCCTATTTCTTGGAGTTTGTGACCAACTGCTAAGACATGATTAGTCGTTAAATTCATTTCTGCAATATCCAAGATATCTTGCGCTGCAAAATGGTCCACCTCTTTGGTTAAATTCAATGCATGACGAGCAATGAGTTCCACTACGTTCTCTTCCGGATCATAAAAGTACACCGAATGGGCATCGATACTTTCAAAGAAGATTTCATCCTTTTCCTGGTGGACCAATAAAGATGTATGTTTCTTTATCCACTCTTTAGCCTCTGCAAATAAGTTTTCTGGGATGTTAAAGGCAAAGTGGTATTGCTTTGGCTTTTGAAGAGAATCCAGCTCGAACTTCATTATACTCGTACCGACTTGAACCTCGAATGAAGTTTCTGTTTCGCTTAACTTACTGAACCCAAGTGTTTCGATATAAAATTTTTTCATAGTCTCGATATTGTCAATGTATAAAATTGCTCTGGTTATTTTCATTAAATCTTCTCCTAAAATTGTATTCTTCCAATATCATACAATTCCAAATATATTTACACCTCATGCAAAAGGATGAACATTTTTAATTCCCCTAATTGTTGATTTATACTTTCATATGCTCCAAATCCTATTTTTCACATCATCAAGAATAAGCAATGGAATGCAACACCTTTACTGGCAAACCGCTTTATATTTTCTCTTCAAAGTTCAGTGGAAAGCGAATTTCGAATAAAACTTAAATCGGAAGAAATTAAACTGAAATTTTTTAGAGATTCAATGGAATAAATTGGATTATAATGATATAAGGTTTAGATGCAAAATAAAATTGTTTTGTCGGAGGAGTAAATTATGAATATAAGGCCCGTAGTAAAAGAGTATGATAAAGAACACCAAATTCAGGTAGTCAATTTAATTCTTCACATACAACAAAAAGAATATAACATTCCGATCACAAAAGACGATCAACCAGACTTGTTTGCCATCGAAGATTTTTATCAGACAGGTAATGGAAATTTTTGGGTAGCTGTTTATAACGACAAGGTGATTGGTACAATCAGTCTTTTGGATATCGAAAAAAACCAGGTAGCATTAAGAAAGATGTTTGTAGACAAAGAATTTCGAGGATCAACATTTAAAACGGCTAGTCTTTTATTAGACAGTGCCATTAGATGGGCCGAGGAAAAATCGGTTCAAGCAATTTACCTCGGAACGACTCCAGAATTTTTAGCTGCCCATCGATTTTACGAAAAGAATGGATTTACAAGTATATACCCTGAGGAATTACCAGAGAACTTCCCAGTGCTCCAAGTCGATAAAAGGTTTTATAAATTAAAGCTGGCTGTAACTTAATTCATAATAAGATACAGTCAGCATGGAATCTGCTTCCTAGTATTTATATATAATTCTTTTTCAGTAGTTCAGCTTTAGTTTCCCTGGATTCCCTGTAATTCTTCGTATGTAAACTACCGTCTTAAGCCCGAAAATTGATTTATGAACTTGCTTTCAATAGTTGATATGGTGCAGTTTTCATTGCTTTTACTGTTGGAACCAAAGCACCTATTATTCCAATCAAAACCGGGACACTGATCGTCAGCAATAAAACTGTCAACGAGTCCCACGGAAAAATATCATACATAAATCCGATATAGACCATAGACAAAACAACCCCGAGAAGACCGGCCAAGAATCCGATGATGGCGCCTTCCAGAATAATCGCACTGCCAACGGCCCCATTTTTCCAGCCAACGGATTTGAATAGCGCCAGTTCATCCTGCCGTTCCATGACATTCTGCCACAGCATTTCGGCAGTCGTCAGTGCACCAACCAGAAGAGCTGCGCCAATAATGAAGTAATGCGATTGATTGATTTCAACCGCTACGAATTCACCCACATAAGAAGTGAACAGAATTCCGTCCAAACGGATCGTGACAAACAAATAAAAGGATAAAAGCGTGGAAGGAATCGCAATCGCCAAAATGGACAATACGTTTCTGCCCGGTCGCTGGATGATATGGTTCAGAACAAATCCAACTAAGTAGTTATTGCTTATGATTCGCTTTGATCGGCGGTTGATTTCACCATTCTTGATTCCCTGATAAGGTTGGATTCTCCCCACTTGAATCACTGGCAGTAAAATCCCCAAACAGTAAATAACCATTGCTGTCGCGCTAATCAAACCGATTTTCCCCATATTAAAAGTTTGACCATTGGCTGCCAATAAAATCTCGACGACAACTGCTGCAAGAATAATAATCAAGACGAAAAAGACAGCTTCCAAAATGATCATTCTTCGCAGCATGCCGGTTTTCCACCCCAACGCCAAAAGGATGCTGTATTCACGTTTTCGCGTCAGATAGGAAACGTAAGTCGTGGCCAGAATGTACATCGCTCCGATAAATAAGACCGCCAACAAGACACTGGAATAACCCAAAGAAGCTTCTCTGAAAATCGTGATGGCCGCGCCAACGTGAATCCATGGCTGCTCAATCCATCCCAGTGATGCGCCTTCATCTTTCACTTCAATAATGGTTGATTGTGGTGAAGATCCACGCGTGATAAAAACTTCCAGCCCCGTCATTGCTTCGATTTCAGCTTTGAGCTCGTCTAATTTTTGCTGTGCGGATTCGCCCATCTCTTCGATGTCTGCAACTTTCACGCGGATAGAGGAAATGCTGTTGCCTCCTGTAATCTCTTCGGCCGCTTCGATCGTCGTCAAGAGATTCGGCGGACTTGTCAGCAAGCCGGTTGGTCCTGGAGCGCCTTTAAATTGGCCAATCGGATTGAGGGGTTCCTTATCAGGGCCGAGAACGATATCCGCTGTCGCCGGACGGTACGTTTCTAACGGCAATTCTGTTAAAGGGTCATTGCTGATGTTCAATTTTCCGGGTGAATAGGTGCCAACAATGTCTAAATTCAGAATAGGCAGCAACGGGACACCCATTTCATTCGTTTCATGCGGAAGTATTTCCGGTACTCGAAAACCGTTCGCAGGCAAGCCGTCTGCAAAAATCTGATCTTCCAGTATCACAGGCTGGCTGGTGACACTGAAGCTCTCACCCC
>CAZGMW010000282.1:0-3028 GCA_964526895.1 uncultured Planococcus sp.
TTCCAGTTCACCTTCAGGCAAATTTTCAATTGACGAACGAAGAAATTCTTCAAGTTTTTGCAGGTTGATTTCTTCCCCTTTTCTGACCGGAATCGTTGTTTGTGTAAAATCCCCCATCTTTTCCCCCTCGTTTCCTAGAGATATTTTTTTAATTCTAATTTAGCAATCTGGCTTCTGTGCACTTCATCCGGTCCGTCCGCCAGCCGAAGCGTCCGGGCATTCGCCCATTGTGCCGCCAATGTGAAATCATCGCTGACGCCTGCTGCTCCAAATGCCTGAATGGCCCTGTCGATAACGCGCAAAGCCATACTCGGTGCGGTCACTTTTATCATCGCTATTTCCGCTTTCGCTTCCTTATTGCCGACTGTATCCATCATATAAGCCGCTTTCAACGTCAAAAGTCTCGCTTGTTCAATCTCAATGCGCGAATCCGCAATCCATTCCCGGATTACGCCTTGATTTGCCAAAGGCTTGCCAAATGGTGCACGCTCCGCAACTCTGCGGCACATTTCTTCAAGCGCTCGTTCGGCAGCACCAATCAGCCGCATGCAATGGTGAATTCTGCCAGGCCCGAGCCTTCCCTGCGCAATGGCAAAACCTTTTCCCTCTCCCCAAATCATATTGCCAGCCGGAACACGTACATTATCAAAATTGATTTCAGCATGGCCATGTGGTGCATGGTCGTAGCCGAACACCGGCAGCATGCGTTCAATCGTTACACCGGATGTATCCAGGGGCACCAAAATCATCGATTGCTGTTCATATTTTGGGGCATCCGGATCATTTTTGCCCATGACAATTGCGATTTTGCAGCGAGGGTCGCCCGCACCTGAAGACCACCATTTTCTGCCGTTGACGATATACTCATCTCCATCTCTCGTGATGGTTGCCGAGATATTCGTTGCGTCACTCGAAGCCACATCCGGTTCAGTCATCGAAAAGCATGAGCGAATTTCACCGTTCAATAATGGTTCGAGCCAGCTCTTCTTCTGTTCCACTGTGCCGTAACGGACCAATACTTCCATATTGCCAGTATCCGGCGCTCCGCAATTAAAGACTTCCGGTCCAATCAGCGATCTGCCCATAATTTCACACAATGGCGCATATTCCTGGTTGCTGAGGCCAGCCCCATATTCACTGTCAGGCAGAAAGAGATTCCACAATCCTTGCTCTTTCGCTTTCTGCTTTAACTCTTCTATCACTGGCGGCACTTGCGCCCATCGGTTGCTCTGATAGTTCAGCTGCTGTTCAAAAACTTTCTCATTTGGATAGACATGCTCTTCCATAAAGCTGTTTAAGCGTTTCTGTAAATCTATAGTTTTTTGGGAATAGGAAAAATCCAAAATAATTTCCACCTTTCTAATACTGACCAGTTGGTATGTTCAGAATATTAATTTAATGGTAGCCTTTCTATAAATGGTTTGCAAGACTTTGGAAGCCCTTTTTCCAAAGTCTTGCAAAAAATTGGAATCATGAATTAAAAAAGAGATTGACCATTTCAGAATAATCCGGTATCTTAAAGATAACTTGAGGAAAGAGGTGGGGTATTATGGCTATTCTATTCATTGCAACGAAACAGCAAATCCAGTCTATAGTATCCCGCTCCGTGTATCGCTGACGATACGCTTCTTCCATTATGCCCGGGAACCATGGACTGCGATTTGCAAGACGCATCCATGGTTTTTTATTATGCATAAAAATTGGAGGAACTCAAATTGACAATTATTGAAAATTACGGCTGGAATGAAAACTGGCAGGAGAAAATCGAAACAAACGGTGTACCGGGACGTGTGGTGCTCGAACATAAAAACCTTTACCGTGTGGTGACTGACCAAGGTGAATGGCTAAGCTCACTGTCCGGAAAATACAGACACAGCCATACGAAATCGGAATTCCCTTGTGTCGGCGACTGGGTCGTTGTCGAAAGGATGCCGGGTGAAGAAAAAGGAATCATTCATCAAGTCCTTCCCCGCATCTCCAGCTTCTCACGAAAAGCGGCAGGTGAAACTTCAGATATCCAGACGATTGCCGTGAATGTGGACTACGCATTTCTGGTGATGTCTTTGAATCACGACTTTAATGTCCGGCGTCTCGAACGTTATTTACTGGCTACTTGGGACTCCGAGGCGAATCCGGTAATCGTATTGACCAAGAGGGATCAATGTGACGACATCGAGCCTTATTTAAAAGAAGTGGAATCGGTCGCGTTCGGCGTGCCGGTCCACATGGTTTCCAGCGTCACAATGGAAGGCATCGCTGACTTACAGAATGTGCTGGCTGGTTCCAAAACAGGAGCTCTGCTCGGTTCATCCGGCGTCGGCAAATCTTCCCTGATCAACGCGCTCGCCGGCTCAGAACTGATGACAGTCCAGGAAATCCGTGAAGACGACAGCAAAGGACGGCATACCACAACCCACCGTGAAATGGTGCTTTTGCCAAGCGGCGGTTTGCTGATCGATACACCGGGAATGCGGGAATTCCAGCTCGGTGATTATTCCGAAGGCGTGGAATCCGGATTTACGGATGTGGAAACTTTAGCCGATGCCTGCCGTTTCCGTGATTGCGGCCATGGCAATGAACCCGGCTGCGCAATCCGGGAAGCGCTTGAAACAGGTGAACTTCAGCCTGAACGTTACCGCAGCTATGTAAAACTGAAACGCGAACTTGCCCATATGGAGCGGAAAAGCGATCTGGCAGCACAAAAAGTGGAACGCTCGAAGTGGAAGCAGATTACGAAAGATTCAAGAAAACGTCCAGTTAAGAAACGCTGAAATGAAAAAGAGGCAAGACGCATTTGATGCGTCTTGCCTCTTTTACTTATTGAGAAGAAAGGCAGGAAACCGATATTCCGCAAAACAGCTCTGCTTGCCTGGGGGCTCGCGCTGAGCTAACTCGGGCTCGGTACACTTCGCCCGAGTGGATCTCAGCACTTCGCTTGCTCCCCTGGGCGTCTTCGCTGTTTTGCTCCATATCTCAATTCGCTTTCTATAATAGAAAAGTCTTTTACTTTTAATGTCTGAAGAAGACG
>CAZGMW010000283.1:0-3011 GCA_964526895.1 uncultured Planococcus sp.
TAAAGCTGAATGGCTTCGTAGCGGCTCAGTTTTTCTTCCGGCATATAACCCTCGTGTGTTTCATACGGCTTGCGTCTCGTCACAGCTGCATAAATCCCTTGCTTTGGATCCACTTCTTCGATTGGAGCATCCGAACCTCCTGCACAAATCAGTCCTCGGTCGAGCAGTTTTTTCCAAGTATAGGACCATTCGAGCCGCTCTTCTCCAAGTCGTTCAACGACCCAAGGAAAATCCGATGTCACGAAACTTGGCTGGAGATCGAGAATGGCATCGATTTTTTCCATGCGTTCAACAAGATCTTCCCTTAGAACCATGCTGTGGATCAAACGGTCCCGCTTTCCTTTCGGCACTGGATGAGCTTCAATAGCATCAAGCGCTTTTTCCATTCCCAAATCACCGATAACATGGATGGCAACCGCTTCATCATGTTTTCTGGCGACTGATACAAGACGTTTCAATTCTTCATCTGAATGTATGGCAACACCACTCGTTGAAGGATCGTCATTATAAGGTTTGCTTAAAAGTGCTGTTCGGCCGCCGATTGATCCGTCTGCGAAAATCTTCATTGGACCCGGGTCTACAAATGGCTCCACGTATGTAGCATTTTCCATCATTTCTTCGAATGCGCTGTGTGCACGCAACAAATGGGCACGGAATTTTGTTTCACCGCCCAATACGTTTTTGAATGCCTGCAATGGTTTTGAATAATGGCCATAATAGCCCATATCTTCTGTGTGTGCACCGGTCAGCCCCAGAGCCAGTAAATCATCGACAGATGTCTGCAAAGCCCTGGTCAAATACTCTACACTCACTTCCGGCACTACATTCGCAACAAGTTCCTGAGCTGCATCCAATAGATAACCCGTCGGTTCACCGTCAGCGTCGCGCACGATCAGTCCGCCTTCCGGATCAGGTGAATCTTTCGTGATGCCGGCTAGTGCCAACGCGCTGGAGTTCGCAAGAATGGCATGTCTGCAGACGCGCTTCAACATCATCGGAGAAGATGAAATCTCGTCAAGTTCAAGCCGGTGAAAAATTTTACGGTCGGGGAAATTATTCTCATTCCATCCTTCTCCGATAAACCACTCATCTGCCGCCAGATCCTCTGTGGATTTGAGCAGCTGCTGTTTCATATCTTCCGATGAATCGATTTTTGAAAGGTCTACACGCAACAGTTTCTCTCCGTGCCCAATCATATGCATATGGCTGTCAACCAAGCCTGGATACAGTACCCCGCCTTTTAGATCAATCTCCTGATCAGCTTTGGCTTTCAGTTCCTCTAAAGATCCTATTTCTTCTATTTTACCGTCAGAAACCAAAACAGCTTCCACTGTTTCTCCTTCTGCCGCCATCGTATAAATTATCCCGCCAAACCATAAGGTCTTCATTCACTCACTCACTCCTTTTCTCTCATTCATCATAAGTTGAATTAACAGGATATTCAATAAATCCTTAGCCAATTTTTAAAGTTTTTATTCTAACCCCCGCGACACTTAAGAATTGTGACGATATGATATAATGGTTCCATATTTGGAAAGCAGAGGTGAACCTCCCATCAGGGGAGGATTAATTGGACAGTTTACTTATTTTAAATTTATTCATCATGTCGCTTTTGATAGCGATGACAGCATTATTTGTAGCAGCGGAATTCGCCATCATCAAGGTGCGTGTTTCCCGCATTGATCAATTGATTTCAGAAGGCAATAAGAGCGCAGCTATTACCAAAAGAATCATTGATAATCTGGATTATTACCTTTCGGCCTGCCAACTCGGAATCACTGTGGCTGCCCTCGGACTCGGCTGGCTGGGGGAACCCGTTATTGAGCAATTGCTGCGTCCTCTATTTGAAACGCTAAACGTCAACGAACCTGTAACTACGATTTTCTCATTTGGTGTGGCATTTGCGATCATCACTTTTTTCCATGTCGTAATCGGGGAAATGACTCCAAAGACGATGGCTATTCAAAATGCCGAGAGCATTTCACTGAGTGTGGCTTGGCCGTTGTATTTGTTCGGCCGCTTTATGGAACCCGCCATCCATATTATGAATAGCACTTCAAAAGGATTGCTGAGTCTCGCCGGCATCAAAACAGTCGGATATGAACAGGCACATTCTGAGGAAGACTTGAAACTCATTATGACCCAAAGCTATAACAGCGGAGAAATCAATCAGACGGAACTTTCTTACATGCAAAATATTTTTTCATTCGACGAAAGAATGGCTAAAGATATTATGATTCCCCGGACACAAATGGAAACCATTTCACTCGAAATGGATCATGGTGATCTGATGGAAATTGTCCGTGAGCACCAATATACCCGATATCCGGTAACTGAACATGGCGATAAAGATGATATTATCGGTTTTATCAATGTCAAGGAAATGCTGACGAATTATACGCAGGAAATGGATTTGAAAAAGAGTATTGCGATCCATGATCTCCCTTTTGTCCATGATATGGCGCCGATACAAGATGTCCTTGTTAAAATGCAATTGGATCATGTTCATATGGCGATCGTGGTCGATGAATACGGCGGAACTGCCGGGGTAATCACAATGGAAGATATTCTCGAAGAAATTGTCGGGGAAATACGTGATGAATTCGATGAAGATGAACGGGACGAAATCAAAACTCTCGACGCAAACCGTTACCTCTTGAACGGACGCGTATTATTGTCAGATCTGGAAGATCGCTTTGCTTTGACTTTTTATGACAGTGAAGACGTTGATACCATCGGAGGATGGGTGCAGATGATGAATACGGAAATCACTGAAGGCGGTAAGGTAGAACTACCCGGCCACACCATAACAGTTCGGGAAATGGACAATCACCAGATTATCCGGTTGCTGTTGGTGAAACATGAAAATTTATAAAGTAGGACAATAAAAAGACAGAAGGCGGAATTTAAGCCTTCTGTCTTTTTTATACCATTTTTCTCTTTTACCGAAACTCATCAAACCTTATTCAGCAGTTTGTATTCATCAGAAACTATAAGCTTATCTTCAAGCA
>CAZGMW010000284.1:0-3011 GCA_964526895.1 uncultured Planococcus sp.
TTCAGGAAATTCAGGCCGAACTTGATGGAACGATTGATGTCTGGATCCCGCAGCGATTTCATCAGTGTGAAAACCCCGACTTTCTTGTTATTGGTACGCTCTCTTTCAGCTTCTTTCAAGCCATTTGCGGCACTCGCTGCCAATTTCTCGGTCATAGCCGGATCGATGGCGGTGAGCGCACCTGCAGCACTCATCATATTATTGATGAGGTTGGTGACGGGTTCCCGCGTTGCCTGGTGCACGACAATTTGAGCGATGCCTTCTTTGGCTTTGACCATCGCGAGCACGGCGTCCAGGATGCCGGCGTCGTTCAGGTCGCCGGTGATTTGCAATAATTTATTTAATGCCTGGTCTTGTTCGGCCAGCAAGGATTCCAGTTCATGCAATTTGTTTTGCCGTATTTCATCTGGGCTCAACTGTTTTTTCGTCAGGTGTCTAATCGGACTCGCCATAGGACATCACCTTTCCACTTTTTATTCTGTCAAATGCACATAGCCTTCGCGAGCCCATTTCCGTTCGACTTCGATGCCGGTAGTAGGATTACGTTTTTTATCGCGCGGGTTGGAGCGCGGCAACGGGCGTTTGCCGTGTTCTTTCAACAATTCCATCCGAACTTTCGTCTGCTTATAGGCAGGCGTATTGGTGCGTTGATCGACAGCCGGTCCGGTCAGGAAGTTGATAGCCGATTCTTTTTTGACGGAGTTCATCGGCAGGAACAATTCGTTGCCTTTCACACGGGTAGTAACGATTACCGGCAGTTTCAACGCGCCGTATGGTGATACCAGACGCACGGTCGAACCGTCTTCAAGTCCGCGTTCAGCGGCCAAAGCAGGCGACACTTCAACAAACGTTTCCGGCAATTTCGATTGGATGCCTGAAGATTTGTTGGTCATATTGCCTTCATGGAAATGTTCCAGCAGGCGTCCGTTATTGATGTGTAAATCGTATTCTTCCGGGAAGACTGCCGGTTCAATCCAGTCAGATAACGCAAAACGCGCTTTTTTGTCCGGGAAGTTAAAGCCATCCACATATAGAAGTGGCGTACTTTCGCCCGTCAGGCTGCCCCACAGGAAGCTGTTCCAGCCTCCCATCGAAGCGTAATTCGCTTGGCTGAATAAAGGCGATAAGCTGGCCATTTCCGCGAAAATCTCGCTAGGGTGGCTGTAGTTCCAGCCGGCGCCGAGGCGGTTAGCGATTTCCTGGACGATCCACCAATCCGCTTTTGATTGGCCAAGTTCAGGCAATGCCTTGTAAAGGCGCTGAACGCGTCTTTCGGTGTTCGTGAATGTGCCATCTTTTTCGAGTGAAGGAGCGGCAGGCAAAATGACATCCGCATATTGTGCTGTGCGGGAGAAGAAAATGTCCTGTACAACGAAGAAGTCCAGTTGGGACAGCACTTCGTCCACATGATTGGCGTTTGAATCGACAAGCGCCATATCTTCCCCGACAACGTACATCGCTTTCATAATGCCTTGTTCGACAGCCTGCAGCATCTGGATATTATCCATTCCCGGTTTGTCGTCGATTTTTACGCCGTAAGCCGTTTCGAATTTCAGGCGGGCGCTGTCGTCGGTCACATGCTGGTAGCCCGGAAGCCAGCCAGGAAGCGAGCCCATATCGCAGGCGCCTTGTACGTTATTGTGGCCGCGAAGCGGATAAGCGCCAGCTCCTGGACGGCGGTAGTTTCCAGTTGCGAGCAATAAATTCGAGATGGCAGCGGATGTATCCGAACCACCAGTGTTTTGCGTAACGCCCATCCCCCAAAGAATGCACGTGCCGTCAGCATCGCGGATTGTTTCGGCAATGCTGATCAATTGTTCTTTGGCAATGCCGGTCTGCTGCTCCGCATATTCCAATGTATACTGTTCGAGAACTTCGGTGAATTCGCCGAAATGATTGACGTTTTCATCAATAAAGCCTTGATCGTGCCAGCCGTTGTCAATCATGTATTTCGTGACGGCCATCAACCATACCTGGTCCGTCCCTTGTTTTGGAGTGATGAAGATGTCTGAGCGTTCAGCCATTTCGTTTTTGCGCATATCCGCGACGATCAATTTTTGGCCGTGCAGTTTATGAGCCCGTTTGACGCGAGTCGCGAGAACCGGATGCCCTTCAGCAGGGTTCGCACCCACAATGATGACGAGCCCAGCACTGGCAATATCCTTGATCGTGCCGGCATCGCCGCCCATGCCGACTGTGCGGAACAAGCCGTCGGTCGCAGGGGATTGGCAATAACGCGAGCAGTTGTCGACGTTGTTCGATCCGAACACCTGGCGCGTCAATTTCTGGATGACATAATTGTCTTCATTGGTGATTTTCGAAGAAGAAATGACGCCGATTGAATCTTTGCCGTAGTTGTCGTTGATGGTTTTGAATTTAGATGCAACAAGATCCAGTGCTTCTTCCCAAGTGGCTTCGACAAACTCGTCGCCTTTGCGGATGAGCGGCGTGGTGATGCGTTCTTCGCTGTTGACGAAGTCCCAGCCGAATTTTCCTTTGACACAAGTGGAAATCTGGTTTGCAGGGGCATCGGATACCGGCTGGATTTTAAGGATTTTGCGGTCTTTTGTCCATACTTCAAATGAGCAGCCGACGCCGCAGAATGTGCAGACGGTTTTTGTTTTCTTCGTACGCGTTTCGCGCATTTTGGCTTCTGCATCGGAAATCGCGAGGATTCCGCTGTAGCCTGGTTCAACGTCTTTCACCAATTCGATGAGCGGAGTCATGACCGGTTCCGGAATCTTGGTCATAAACCCGGCTTCACCCAGCATCGATGTTTCCATCAGCGCGTTGCACGGGCAGGCCGTGACACATTGGCCGCAGCTTACGCAGGATGAATCGTTGATTTTTGCGCCGCCGTCCCACAGGACGATCGGGCGGTCGCGGCTCCAGTCCATCGTCAGCGTTTCGTTGACCTGGAGATTCTGGCACACTTCGACGCACTGGCCGCAGGCGATACATTGGTTCGGGTCATAGCGGTAAAACGGGTTGGTCAAATCGACTTCGTCGAC
>CAZGMW010000285.1:0-3002 GCA_964526895.1 uncultured Planococcus sp.
AGGATTATGGAACATCAGTTTCCAGCCTGCAAAGCATTAACGGCATCACAGGACACTTGATCTATCCAGGTCAAACTGTCCAGACGAGCAACGGCTCATCCGCCACTGCCAGCAGCAATAGCACATCAAAAGTTACAGCAGTAAGCAATTCTTACACTTCTTACTCTTCAGTCGCATCAATTGCGAAACAATATACAGGTGTACCGTACGTATGGGGCGGCTCTTCACCAGCAGGCTTTGACTGCAGCGGATTTATTGCTTATACACTGAACAAAGCAGGTTATAACGTTGGCCGCACAAACGCAGCTGGTTACTATAACATGTCGACGAAAGTAAGCACGCCACAGCCGGGAGATCTTGTCTTCTTCTCAGGCACATATAAAGCTGGTATCTCTCACGTCGGGATTTACATCGGCAACGGCAAAATGATCAACTCTAACAATAGCGGCGTTACGATCAACAGCATCTTTGGCGCTTATTGGGGAGACCACTTCACTGGTTTCGGCAGAATGTAATAAAATAACGAACGAAACAGACCAGGATCTCATTCCTGGTCTGTTTTTTTATGCGGATTTTTAATTCGGATGAAAACAACAAGCCGCTTCTCAAAGGATGTCGGTTTCACTTATAAATACTGCCCTGTCACAGACAGTGGATTTTCTTTCACATCATTCGGCGTGCCTTCCGCAATCACCCGGCCACCCTTCACTCCGCCTTCCGGACCGAGATCGATAATCCAGTCGCTCGCGCGGATCATACGGAGGTTATGTTCCACCATGACGACCGAATTACCCTGATCGATCAACCGGTTGAACAATTCCAATAAATACTGGATATCGTATGGATGCAAGCCCGTTGATGGTTCATCCAACAGGAACAGACTCTTTTGCTTGTTTTTCTTCATCAGGGAAGTCGACAATTTCAATCGCTGTCCTTCTCCTCCCGACAATGTTGTCAATGACTGCCCAAGTTTTAAGTAGCCCAGGCCAATCTCCGTCAGTAATTGAAGTGTTTTCAGGATCTTCGGCTCTTTCGTGAAAATTCCCGCCGCTTCTTCAATGGACGCTTCCAGGCAGTCATTGATTGTATAATCTTCATATTGTATCCGCAGGACATTGTCTTTGAACCGCTTGCCTTTACATGTGGGGCAGACAACTTCCAGATCGTTGAAGAACAGCATATTGCTCATGACATACCCCAGGCCCTCGCATGTTTCACAGCGGCCGCCGCTCGTGTTGAACGAGAAGTGGCGGGAAGTCAGGCCTTCTTCTTTACTGTCTTTCAACTTGGCGAAGACATTCCGGATATCCGTAAAGAGATTGGTATACGTCGCTACATTGGACCGTTTCATTTTTGAAATGCTTGTTTGATTGATCGTAATGACTTCGTCAAATTGATCCAGCCCTGAAACATTCTCTGTCTGTTCTCCGACAACATCAAATATCAATGAAGATTTGCCTGAGCCTGAAACTCCGGTGACACTGACCAGCGTTTGGGTCGGAATGGCGACATCCACCGAATTCAGGTTATGAAGAGTCGCCCCGTGGACTTTTATTGCTTCTTCTCCATGAGGTCTGACATCTCGCTTTGGCCCGCTCATTTTGGCAACATATGCTTTGATTAAAGACTGCTCGTTCCGCAGAAGATCCTCTAAAGATCCTGTACCTATCAACTCGCCGCCAAAACGGCCTGCTTTTGGCCCAATTTCAATTAAATGATCCGCTTCTTTCATCACATCCGTATTATGCTCGATGACAATCACCGTGTTGCCTTTGTCCCGCAGCCTTTTCATAATATCCATGATGCCTTCTGTATCTTTTGCGTGAAGGCTGGATGTGGGTTCGTCAATGATATAGACGATATCCGTCAAATCGGAATCCAGGATTGCGGACAAGCGAATGCGTTGGCTTTCACCACCCGATAACGTGCTCGTCCCCCGCTCCAGCGTCAAATAGCCAAGCCCGAGGCGCTTGATCCGCTTTAGTTTGGTTTCGATATCGCGGAGATAGACATCTACCGCTGTCAATTCCTCTTGTGTCAGATTCGAACCGCAAGCATTCACCCATTCCAGCAATTGCTCCAGATCTAATGTGGAAATCTCCGTAATTGAATGGTTCATCACTTTGATGCTGCGGCTCTTTTCATTCAGTTTCATGCCTTTGCATTCCGGACAGGTATCACTGAAGAAAAAATGAGCTTCCCTTCCCATATCGCCGTTTTTCTCCTGGTATTTTCGCCACAGATTGGCCATGACCCCTTCGAATTTGCCGCCGCCGACTGTTTTCGGCTCTTTCTTAGCTGTCAGCTTTCCGACTTCTTTGCTCCCCGTGCCGTGGCACAACAATGCATACTGCAATTCGCTGAACTCTTTCAACGGCATGTTCTGCTCCAACGGCTCACCGTAATAGGCCATCGTATTTTTGATATTCTCCAACTGGTAATCGAGGTACCGGCCCTTCCATAACTCGATGGCCCCGTCTTCAATCGGCAATTCTTTATTGAATAAAGTATTGGCATTGATCTGGATCACTTGCCCGATCCCCTTGCATTTCTGGCATGCGCCTTCAACTGTGTTATAGGAAAAATGGCTGCGGGTCAGCTTTTTATATTTATGGTCACAATGCGGGCAAATCTGAAATACCGTAAACTCGCCGTCCACATGTTCCGTTTCTTCGATGGCCGCAACCGGATTTACATCCTTTTTACAAGCCGGGCATGGCTGGATGCCGAGCTTTTCATAAATCATGCGCAAGCCGGTATACATTGCGGTCTTCGTACCGACCGTCGAGCGTGGATTGGAGGAAGTTTCCTGCTGCCGCAAACTGATGGCCGGTGATGCGCCGCTGATCCGTTCCACTTTCGGCTTTTCGATGCCTTGCATTCCCATAGCCTCCAGGTATTGCCGCTGCGATTCGTTAAATAGGATATCATGCGCCAGTGTCGACTTTCCTGACCCCGAAATACCCGTTATCACCGTCAACTTGCGCTTCGGAATCTTCACA
>CAZGMW010000286.1:0-2998 GCA_964526895.1 uncultured Planococcus sp.
CTTCACTATCACCTTAATCCTTTCGCACATAATATTACCACATTTCTACAAGTGTTATCAAAAAATATCTAAAAAAACACACCAAAGCCGGCAATGAAAATTCCGGCTTTGGTGTGTCGGATATAACAAATACTATTATTTGATAATGTGAATCGGTGTGCCAAGCGCAACTTCTGCTGCTTCCATTGTAATCTCAGCCAAAGTCGGGTGAGCATGGATTGTCATGGCAATATCTTCAACAGTCATACCTGCTTCAATCGCTAGCCCTAACTCAGCGATCATATCTGATGCGCCTGCGCCTACAATCTGAGCTCCAAGCAACAAGCCATCCGATTTACGTGAAACAAGTTTTACGAATCCATCAGCCGAATTCAAAGCTAGAGCACGGCCATTGGCGCCGAACGGGAATTTCGCAGCAGCAGCTTCGAATCCTTCTTCTTTAGCTTGTTCTTCAGATAACCCGACACTTGCAAGTTCCGGATCTGTGAAGCATACAGCTGGAATAGCCAAATAATCCACTTCTGATTTTTCGCCGGCAATCGCTTCTGCAGCAACTTTACCTTCATATGATGCTTTATGCGCCAATTGAAGACCTGCTACCACATCACCGATTGCGTAGATGTTCGAGATGTTTGTACGGCATTGTTTATCGACTTCAATAAGTCCGCGCTCGCTCATGTTGAGGTTAAGCTCTTCAAGACCCATTTCATCCGTGTTCGGACGACGACCTACAGTAACCAACACGTAGTCGGCTTCAACGGTTTTTTCTTCTCCGCCTGCCTCATAAGTAACTGTAACGCCATTGTCTGTTTCTTCAACGCCTTTTGCTGATGCTTTAGTGATGACTTCAACGCCTTTTTTCTTCAATCCTTTTTTGACGATTGCTGTCATCTGTTTTTCGAATCCAGCAAGGATATCTGGCGCGCCTTCAAGAATTGTCACTTCAGAACCCATATTCGCATACGCAGTCCCAAGCTCAGTTCCGATATAGCCACCGCCGATAACAACAAGCTTTTTAGGAAGCTCAGTAAGTGCCAAAGCTCCAGTAGAATTGATTACGCGCTTAGTAAATTTAAATGATGGAATTTCTACTGGACGTGATCCTGTAGCAATGATTGCATTTTTAAATTTATAAGTTTGGGAAGATTTATCGTCCATTACTTTTACTGTGTTTTCATCAACGAAATAAGCTTCGCCACGGACAATTTCAACTTTATTGCCTTTCAATAAAGACTCAACGCCGCCAGTCAATTTTTTAACTACACCGTCTTTGAAAGCTTGTGCTTTTTCAAAGTTAAGTGTTACTTCATTGGCAATTACACCCATATCTTCCGAATGTTTTGCTTCTTCAAAACGGTGACCTACAGAGATCATCGCTTTAGAAGGAATACAGCCGACATTCAAGCAAACGCCGCCGATATATTCTTTTTCAACGATTGTAACTTTTTGGCCAGTTTGCGCTGCGCGGATTGCTGCAACATATCCACCAGGGCCTGAGCCGATGACGAGCGTATCTGTTTCGATCGGGAAATCTCCTACTACCATAATTTTACGCCTCCATTAATAGTAATTCTGGTTCACTCAACAAACGTTTAATATGATTCAATGCATGTTGCGCTGTTGCTCCATCGATCATTCGGTGATCGAAGCTCAATGACAATGCTAACACAGGTGCAGCTACAATTTCACCATTTTTAACTACCGGTTTTTCTGCGATGCGGCCGATTCCAAGAATCGCCACTTCCGGATGATTGATGACCGGAGTGAACCACTGGCCGCCAGCTGAACCGATGTTAGTGATAGAGCAAGATGCGCCTTTCATCTCCGCTGCGCTCAATTTGCCATCACGTGCTTTTGTCGCAAGCGTATTGATTTCGTCTGAAATTGCGAATACCGATTTACGGTCTGCATTTTTAATAACCGGAACCATAAGGCCTTTTTCAGTATCCGCAGCAATTCCGATATTGAAGTAATGCTTCTGGATCACTTCGCTGGTTTCATCATCAAACGACGTATTAAGTACCGGGAATTCACGTAAAGTGCTAACGAGTGCTTTCACTACGTACGGCAAATAAGTCAATTTAATTTCTTTTTCAGCTGCGATATCTTTGAATTTTTTACGGTGTGCGACAAGTTCCGTTACATCCACTTCATCCATCAAAGCAACATGCGGAGCTGTGTGCTTGGAATGAACCATTGCTTTCGCAATCGCTTTGCGTATACCGGACATTTTTTCGCGTGTTTCCGGGAATTCGCCTTCCGGAACTGCAGGTGTCGCCGCAGCCGCTTCAGCTTTAGGTGCCTCTTCTTCAGTCTGAGCTGTCTTTTCAGCCGCTGCTTCTTTAACAGGTTCAGCAGCCTTTTGATCTCCGCTCAAGAATGCTTCCACATCTTCTTTCATGATGCGGCCGTTATTCCCTGAACCTTTGACTTTCTTAATGTCCACGTCTTTGTCACGCGCAAACTTGCGGACTGATGGCATTGCGATAATGCGGGCGTTCGGATCAGTTTCCGTCTCTTCATCCGCCTGAGGCTGTTTGCCAGCACCAGTTTCAACTTCAGGTGTCTGCTCTTTGGCAGGTTCCTTTTCAAGGTCTTGTCCGGATTCAGCTGTGCCAGCCTGAACCTGCTCTTCTGTTTCTTCTTCCACTTCAGGAGCAGTCTCTTCTTTGGCCGTTTCAGAGTCTCCCCCATCTTCATCCGGAGAATCGATGCGCACCAATACGTCACCGACAACTGCTACAGTTCCTTCTTCGACCAATACTTCTTCGACAGTACCGGAGACCGGTGAAGGAATTTCAACGACCGCTTTATCATTTTGGACTTCAACAAGCACATCATCTTCTTCGATTTTGTCGCCGGCTTTGACGAACCATTTTACGATTTCACCTTCGTGGATACCTTCTCCGATATCCGGCAAACGAAATTCATAAGCCATCTGTTTCACCCTTTCTTCTCTATCTATTTAAAAAGTAAGTACTTTTTTCGCTGTTTCTAC
>CAZGMW010000287.1:0-2991 GCA_964526895.1 uncultured Planococcus sp.
AGAAACAACTTTTTCGAAATACTCCAAGTATCTGCGGAAAATTTCACTTACAACGAAATTAAAATCGTAATTGTCCCAATAAGGGCTGGCCTTGTACTCGGTATACCGTTCGATAGTCATCTGTCGGGCTTCATTAATATCAATTAGTCGAGGCACTGGAAAATGAGGGCTGAATTGTTTATAGAAAGCCACTTTCCTTTTAAAAGTTCTTTTATCACTAAAATTTATTAGAATCTCCTTGTTTTCAAAATCAAAAATTTTCACGTCATTGCCGTGTCCTCCAGGCAAATAGACTTTACCTTTAAAATTAGCTTTGGATTTGTGCTCGATGAATAATTTTTTATTGAAATAAAAGCTCATTGCCCTTGTGATCATCGTTTTGGCGAAAGATCGTTCATGGACAAAATTTATGACCGGAAGTCCCTGGCTGAATAATTCATCAGATTTTTTCGATATTTTTTTATCGTCAAGATGTATATATGTTAAGGATTCATCAAAGCGATACCTTCCCGGAAAAAGAAATTGCTGGTTCTCTTTGAAGCCGTCAACAACCTTCTTTTTCCGATAATAATAATCCACCAATCTCTTCATGTTTTCCCCCCATTTCCTTAGAGCGGGTTTTTATAGCAGCAGCTGCCCCCTTACTTTCAGATAAACCAGCATAAGCTTAATGCTGCGTATACCGTTCGACAGATTAAAAACCCTGATAAAATCGCCGTAATCGCTGATCAGCTTCTTGATATCTTTTTTATCGATCAAGTTGATGTTGCGGTCGAGCCGGTAGAGTATTGCCCCGGCAATCCGATAGGAATCAATGGCTGCAATCGCTTCTTTTTTTCTTTTCGGGTCCTCCACACGGCTGCGGACATACAGTTTTACCGTCTCCATCCACTCGATGTCTTTTTGAATTTTGTCCACAGAATTTTCACTTAGGCTTCCCGGCTGCCCTATATGATATTCAGTCAAATGCTCCTGGACAGCCCGGACTTGGGTATCATTTACAAGTACTTTCGAAAAGAAAATCATATCTTCTCCCCAACTGATGCCAGGCGTGAATCTTATGCCGTGCTCATCAAGAAAAGATTTCCGGATGAGCCAGGAATTCAAATGAGGGTTACACGTATTGAGCAGGAATTTCTCGAGCATATCGCCTTCTGCAAAATTCATGCGTGCTTTTTTCCTGCCATTCGCTGTTACAAAAGCATGTCCGCAATAACAGACATTTGCATTACCTGCTTTTTCTACCATCATTGACAAAAAATTAGAATCCAACACATCATCGGCATCCAAGAACGAAATATATTCACCACTGGCCATATCAATGGCATTATTGCGTGTTACGGACACTCCCTGATTATGCTGTTCAGTATAGACGATCCTTGAATCGCCTCTTTTAAATTCATTTGCGATTTCATGGCTGTTGTCCGTTGAGCCATCGTTGATCATAATCAGTTCAAAATCTTCAAATGTCTGTCCGAGTACGGATTCTATACTGAAGCGAAGTCTCGCCGCTTTATTGTAAACAGGCATTAGTACCGAAACTTTCGGCATGTTCCTCACACCTTCCACAGTCGTCTGTATTTTAATAGCGTATCTGGAAAATTGTCTTATACGGAACATAGGTCGCTGCGCCGATATAGACGATATATAGGAAAATCACTATGCTGAACAAGGATATTCCAATTTTCAGCAGAGACCGGTTGCCATCGGCATTGAACACTGACACGATTTTTGGAATCAGCAGAAGCGAAAAGAAAGTGCCGTATAACGACAGTCGATGTCCCATCGTCCCTTGCGTGAAGAACATGAGATAAATACCGAGTCCGACAAAATAGAAGTTGAAATACATATTTGCAATCCGGTCATTTTCCAAAATTCTGTCGCGGAGGAACAATGCCACTGCACCAATAAACAGGAGAACAAATATCGCCTTGGTTCCTTCCTGTCCCCCAGAAGTCTCTGTATAAGGGGCATACGTCGGCAAATATTTTATGACGAATGAATTGATTAGTCCGCCGACAAAAGGAAGGGAAAAGAGCACGATGACCAGCTTTAGAATGTCCAGTTTGACGTTGCGGATAAAATAGAATGCTATGGCGATAAATGCCGATGCATGGAACATGCCGGCAAAGGCCACTGCAATCACATACCGCAGCAACTGCCCCCGTTCGATGAATTTAAATGCGTAAAACGTGATGGCGAGAGCTGTGAAAAGCCGGATCACACTCAAGGAATTCAAAAAGAATAACGGAAAGCACACGAAGAAAATGATGCTGATCCAGTAATCCTCGCTGTACCGTCTCACCGTTAAAGCCACGAGAGTGATGAAGATCAGTGAGTTGAGGAAAAAGTACAGGTTGGTGATACCCAAATCCCTGGCAAGTTCAATCAGGAAAATGGTCGCCAGCTCACCGTTGCTGACGATATTCGTCACAAGATTATAGCGGACCGTCGCGTAATAGGCCTCGTAATCCCAGCCAACGTTATAGCGCAGCGACGAAAACAGGAAGATGACAGTCCAGGCAAGCAACAGCGTTACCGTATATTTGTCATTCGTTTTCTGTGGCTCCTGCTGGTGGCCTTCAGCCAAAAGGGAGGGTTCCACAAAGCCCCCTTTACCGAGGGACAGGTTTCCGTTAACGGACATCTTCCATGTAGCGACCAATTCGAACAGCAATAATCCGAATATGACACTTAAGAATGCAATATATATGATCATAGCCAGCCCTGCCATTTCTTCGAGAAGTTTTTTAGAATCCTAGAAACCTATTGACGCTGTCCCTGAACAGGAGATTTTCCTCAACGACTTTCTGGAAAAAAGCTTTGCGCTTTTCTTTGTACTCTTCAAAATTGAAATCCGCCAAATAATTGCCGACTTTATTTTCCAGATCAGCCAGCGAATCGACTGCAAGCCCAAGTCCATATTGCTGCGTCAGTTCAGCCAGATACGAATCTTCCGCCACAATCAGCGGTTTGCCGTGAAAAGCCGCA
>CAZGMW010000288.1:0-2988 GCA_964526895.1 uncultured Planococcus sp.
CAATATCTCTTCATCATCGATAAGTCCCATCGACAACATTTTAAATGTCTTCATTCAACTGCCTCCCAAATTGATCTTTTTTCCAGTATAGCATAGCCCGGAATTTTCAGGGCTTGGAAAAATCGCTTGAAAAAGATTCGAAAATTCTTTTTTGCAAATGAATTAAAGTGTATGGAAATGCCAACAAACAGAAGAGAAGTGAACTGAAATATTTTTTATTAGCTATCAAAAAATGGATTATGAACTGCCAAAAACTCGGTAAATCCTATTTTTCGCCTTTTGCTTAAAATTCAGTTTATTTAGTATGCTGACCTTACAGGAAGGAGGTGAGAAAATATGAATCAAGTCGGGCTGGTCGGAAGATTGACTAAAGATCCATCATCACGGACATTAAGCGAAGGACGTGTACATACAACGTTCATCGTTGCCGTCTCCAGGAATTATAAAAACCAGAAAGGAGAGATTGAAAGCGACTTTGTTCTTTGCTCGACTTGGGGAAGGCCGGCTGTGAATGTGGCTAAGTTCTGTGTGAAAGGTTCTCTTGTAGCGATTTCCGGCAGGCTTCAATCGCGCCATTACGACAAGGAAGATGGAACCCGGGTTTACGTCACAGAAGTGCTCGGCGACCAGGTCCGTTTTCTGGATAGGAGAAAAACACCAGAAGAAACCGCCCCTGTACAGAAACAACCAGAATCTGAAGCAGATTTTGATTTTCCTGTACCGGGAGCGGAGCCAATTAACGCATAAACGGCCAGTTAACTTCGCATTTGTAAATGCGGAAGTCTTACTGACCGTTTAAACAGAATAAAATTAGAAAATGGGAGGCACTTAGCCATGCCGAAAGACATACAACAGCAATTGGAAGTGCATATGGAGCAGCTGATCCGCCTGACAGCCTTGCTTCATAGACGATTGGCAGAGGCGGAGCGGGAGCTAAGTGAATTGAAGGAGAATTTCCGTTCCGCTACAAAGGTTTGAAGCAGTTTCACTCATCAGAAAAGGGGAGCATGGCCGGGTGGGGACCCGGCCATGCTCATTTTAAGATGGGGTTGTTTTGAGAACTAATAGATGTTGAATTTAAGAAACAGAATAAATACCGCTTTGGCGCTATGGACAAAGCTCCCACAATAAGCCGAGAAGACCACTCGTCTTATTGCTCCGCTCAGTCCATTGGCGCGCCGGTGCTGAGAAAATAGCTTTATCTGAGTGTTTAGCTGAGATATGGAGTAAAACAGCGCAGACGCCCAGGGGAGCAGGCGAATGCCGACGAAGTGCAAGATCCACTCGGGCGAAGTGCAACAAGCCCGAGTTAGCTCAGCGCGAGCCCCCAGGCAAGCAAGCTGTTTTACGGAATATCTGTTATCTAAATAATTCTCAGCTATTCCAAGAAAAAAGGAAGGAACCGGGGCTCCTTCCTTTTACTCAATCCACAATATCGAGGTAAGTTTTCTTCTTATGATGATTGCCTGCTGCTGAATACACGATAGCGCGGATGGCTTTCGCCACACGGCCTTGCTTGCCGATCACTTTCCCTGTATCTTTTTGATTCACAGAAAGCTTGTAGACAATACGGCTATTATTTTCGTCAATTTCAATACGAACTTCTTCCGGATGATCAACCAGCGGCTTCACAATGGTTTCAATCAGCTGCTTCATAAGAAAGTCTCCCTTACTTGTTTAATTTGTCGTTATGGAATTTCTCCATAATGCCTTTTTGAGAAAACAAGTTACGAACAGTATCAGATGGTTTAGCACCATCGTGAAGCCATTTCAACGCCAATTCTTCGTCGATTTTAACTTCAGCTGGAACTGTCAGTGGGTTGTAAGTACCTACTGTCTGGATTTGACGGCCGTCACGTGGAGCACGTGAGTCAGCTACTACAATACGGTAAAAAGGAGATTTTTTAGCTCCCATACGTTTCAAGCGAATTTTTACTGCCATTTCTTAAAGCACCTCCGAATAGTTTCACACAAGATATTATATTAGCAAGCTTTAAATAGTTTGTAAAGTATTTTTTCTTAACACCTTAAAAAATTATTTAAAAAGTGAGTCCAGGCCTGGCATTGACATCTTTTTCTTGCCTTTTTTCGTGCTCATGCCTGACATTTGCTTCATCATTTTCTTCATATCTTCAAACTGTTTCAATAGACGATTGACGTCTTGAATCGATGTTCCAGAACCACGCGCAATCCGTTTTTTCCGATTGGCATTGATGATTTCAGGAGTGGTTTTCTCCTGTTTCGTCATCGAATAGATGATCGCTTCGACACGGCCCATTTGGCTTTCATCCACTTTCGCGTTTTCCAGCCCTTTGATTTTATTGGCGCCGGGAAGCATTTTCAGAATTTCATCCAATGGCCCCATCTGTTTAACCTGATCAAGTTGCTCCAGGAAATCGTCGAACGTAAACGATGACGTACGGAATTTCTCTTCCAGCTGCTTCGCTTTTTCTTCATCGACATTGGTCTGCGCTTTTTCAATCAGCGACAGCATATCACCCATGCCGAGAATCCTTGAAGCCATTCGTTCAGGATGGAATACATCAAGCGCATCCATTTTTTCACCCATACCGACAAATTTGATCGGTTTTTGGGTAACAGTACGGATTGAAAGCGCCGCTCCGCCTCGTGTATCACCGTCAAGCTTAGTCAGAACTACACCTGAAATGCCGATGGCTTCATCAAAGCTTTGCGCCACATTCACTGCATCCTGACCGGTCATGGCATCAACCACTAGGAAGATCTCATCTGGCTCCTTCAATGCACGGATGTCTTTCAATTCCTGCATCAACGATTCATCGATATGCAAACGTCCAGCCGTATCGATAATCACCGTATCCATGTGCTCAGCCTTCGCGTGTTCTATCGCCTGACGAGCAATTTCAACCGGTGAAATATCTGTACCTTTTGAAAATACAGGAATCGTCAGCTGCTTGCCGATCGTTTCCAATTGCTGAACTGCTGCTGGACGATAAACGTCAGCAGCTA
>CAZGMW010000289.1:0-2973 GCA_964526895.1 uncultured Planococcus sp.
CGCGATGTGCATGTCGTACCACAGGTGAAATCGCCGCATAACGATATGCCGTCATTCTTCATCCATGATTCGTATCCGGGCGGCATCGGCATCAGCGAACGCATTTACGATATGTGGCTGCCACTTCTTGATAAAGCAAGAAGCCATGTCGCTGAATGCCCTTGCCTGGACGGCTGTCCTTCATGCATCGGTGCGCAGGACGCAATGGTCAATATGAAAGAAAATGTCATCAGGCTGCTTGATGAGCTTCGCGAAGAGAGGTGATCGCTGATGTCTTTTGAAAATAAATTGCTGCAGATGAAAGGCATGCTGAAAAAAGATGCAGGTGCCAAGACAAAGCAGAAAGCAATTAAACAGGAAAAGCAGCGGCCATTGCATGAAGGGCGCTGGAAAGATATCGGTCTCGAGTTGGTGGAGAACGAGTTTGGTTTTGTCTTTAAAAAAACGATTTTTTATCCAGCTGATACCCGTCACGGCAACATTAGATTGGCTGAACTGGATCGTGTACTCGAAGCATGGGAAAAAGTTGATTTTGACCACCCCTTCAAATTGAAGAAAGAAGCACGCATTCTTTTTTTCGATACAGAAACTACCGGTTTGAGCGGTACAGGGGCATATATATTTCTCGCGGGTTTATTGGAACGGACAGCTGCTGGTTTTGAAATGGTCCAGTATGTCATACCGGATCCTTCCCATGAAGCTGCTTTTCTATACGAGACCGGCCTTTGGCGGTCAGAGGACCCCATCATTTTCTCTTATAATGGTAAAAGCTTTGACTGGCCCCAGCTGTCTTCGAGATGGACAATGCACCGCAATATTTTGCCGAAGCTAAAAAGTCTTCGGCAGATAGATCTTTTCCACGGAACGAAAAGAATCTGGAAAAATGAACTTGCCAGAATGAAATTGAGCACAATAGAAGAAGAAAAGCTGGGATTCAGCAGAGAAGGCGATGTGCCTGGTTTCCTCATTCCGGCCATCTACTTGGATGCCGTAAAAAGCGGTTATCCTGAGGCTCTTGATCGAGTGATGTACCATAATGAGCTGGACATACTTTCACTTGTATCCTTATATGTTCTTTCATCCGATCTCTTAATGGAAGATTTGGATTCGGAAACTTTCGGGGCTTACACAAATATCGGGAAATGGTATGCAGACTTGAAACAATTCGAACAAAGTGCTGCTTATCTCGAACATGTGACAGCCGAAAGAGGGGCTTCTTCGGCATTGGCAAGGTATTTTCTTGCTATTCAACGCAAACGAAACGGTCAATATGAAGAAGCATTGAAACTCTTTAAAGAAGCTGCTCCGAATCTGAAGGGACCAGTGGAAGTGGAAGCTTGGACTCATGCTTCGAAATTATATGAACACCAGATGAAGGATTACGAGCAGGCTTTAATAATGGCGGAATTTGCCAAAGAAGCAAGTGGACAACATACTATAAGGAAATCACTGGTGCATGAACTCGGAAAAAGGATTAAGAGGCTGGAATCTAAAAAACAAAAAAATCAGTCTTGAAATGATAAGTTTTGAAACACAAGAATGATGCTTATGATATACTTACCGTAGCAGTTTTTTATCCCGTATCATTGGTCAGCAAGTCTGTCGTTTTTATTTGAAATACAGACCCATCGACTACAAAAATCCTATTGGATCAACTTTGTACCGTGGGAAGAAGCCTCCACTGAATAAAGTTTCTCTTAATGGAAGGACGATTTAAATGGACAATAAATTTACAGCAAAAGATATTTTAGAAAAAGACTTTAAAACAGGCATGCGCGGCTATAACCAGGATGAAGTAGACCATTTTCTGGATGATATCATCCAGGACTACGAAGCGTTCAGTAAAAAGATCGATCAATTGATGAATGAAAACAAACGTCTTCGTGCAGAATTGGAAGACGCTCCGCGCAAACAGGCGACACCAGCGCCTGGGACAACAAATTTTGACATTTTGCGCAGGCTGTCCCATTTGGAAAACCATGTTTTCGGCAATAAATTGAATAACGAGTAATACCTTTTGTTTTATTGAAGAAAATGCAGTATACTTATGTAGCCATTGGAATTCTGGCAATCGCTCCGGTTTTTTGCCGGAGAGGAAAGTCCATGCTCGCACGGACCTGAGATGGCCGTAGTGATCGCGCTTAGCGAAACAATAAGCTAAGGCAGTTTAACAGCTGACGGCGGGTAGAACGCCTAAGTCTTCGGATATGGCCGAAATACCCTGAAAGTGCCACAGTGACGGAGCTGCATAAGAAATTATGCAGGTGGAACGAGGTAAACCCCGCGAGTGAGAAACCCAAACTATGGTAGGGGCACTTTTCCGGAGGAATTGAACCGAGGAAAAGGCAGGCATAGCCTGCAGATAGATGATTGCCTTCCAAGTGTACAAGGCGAAAGCCGTTTGAGTACGTGGAAAACAAAACATGGCTTATAGAATGTCCGATGGTCTTAAATTGCAATTTTAAAAAAGCTCTCCCCAGGGAGAGCTTTTCTTCATGATTATAGATAGTGTTAGAAAATTTGGCTTTGGATAGTTAGTTAATCTAATATTTGAACCGCATAATATAGTTGTTATTAAAAAATCTGAACCACAGTCAACAAAGAAAGGGTGTAAGTATGGCTACATATAAATTGTTAGCAACTGCAGCAATGGGCCTTGAGTCGATTGTTGCCAGTGAAGTGAAAGAAATGGGTTACGAAACACAAACCGAAAATGGCAAAGTATTTTTTGAAGGAGACGAACGGGATATCGCCAAAACCAATCTTTGGCTGCGAACTGCCGATCGTGTAAAAATCATCGCAGGCGAATTCGATGCCTTCACTTTTGATGAGCTATTCGAAAAAACAAAGGAAATCGAGTGGGAAAGATTCCTGCCGGTTGATGCAGAATTTCCGGTACAGGGAAAATCGGTGAAATCGACATTGCATTCCGTACCGAATTGCCAGTCAATCGTGAAAAAAGCGATTGTCGAA
>CAZGMW010000290.1:0-2972 GCA_964526895.1 uncultured Planococcus sp.
CTTCTGTATTAGCTGTGTTGCATGAATTGGAAAAAGAAGGGTATACGGTTGAATATTTGCCAGTGGACGAAGTGGGCATGTTGGAAATGGAGAGTTTCAAACGCTCCGTGGATGAGAATACAGCTCTAGTTATTATGCAATTGGTCAATTCTGAAATGGGTGCAATCCAGGAAGTTGCCGATTGTGCTAAGTATGCCAAGCGTTTTGATGTCCCGCTCCATTCGGATATGGTCCAGGGGCTGGGTAAGTTACCAATCAACTTAAAAGCTAGCGGAGTGGCATCTGCCGTGTTCTCGGCACATAAAGTTGGCGGGCCGAAAAGTATGGGCGTCGTTTACGTTGATCCAGTAGTCCATTGGCAGCCGGTCTATGAAGGCACATTTCATCAGAACGGTTTTCGCGCTGGCACAATCGACGTTCCGGGAGTGGTGTCTGCAACGATTGCAGCAAAACTTGCGGTAGCGGAACAATCCGAAAATTACCAGAGAGCTTTTGAGCTCCAGATGTTTTTAATGGATCTGCTGCCGGCCGATGTTCTAATCACCGGCAATGCGCAAAAGAAATCACCATTTATACAGGGATTATTATTGCCCCATATTGAAGGGCAATGGATGATGCTCCAATGCAATCGGCATCAAATCGCAATTTCCACTGGCACGGCTTGTAAGATTGGGGCAGGGGAAGCGATGTCGGCGATGCTCGCCATAGGAGTTGCGGAAGATGAAGCCCGAAAATTCATCCGCATCTCTTTCCATCCTGGTACGGGAGAAAATGACTTGCGAAGGTTTTTGGCTGTCATGCAAAATTCACTGCAGCCTTCTGAAAACATCGAATAATTTGCGAAATAATCCGTTAATTGTTAATCTGTTTAAAAGGAAGGTGATATTTATGAGTGAAATTATTGAATTGACTAAAATTAAAATCATACAGAAAGACACGGCCAATAAAATCCGTGAAGCGTATATAGGTGATTTTAAAGAGCCTGTCCTTTTCGGAGTACACGGCGGCGTACGTGAATTTTACGGCGTGGAAACAGATCCTGAATATCCGTCCACTTTGGACCATATCGTAGCCGCTGCAGGCGGTTGACTGGTCGGCACATTATCAGGCGCGCTGGAAGCGCGTAAAATACCGACTTCACCAGATAAGGTCAAAGCAGATGTCCAAGGAACGATCGAGGCGCCGGAGGGTGTCTTGAAAATCACTAAGATCAGCTGCCATTACCATGTGAAAGTGCCGGCTGGCAAAGAAGAAGCAGCTGAACGGGCATTAAAGGTCTTTGATCAAGGCTGCCCGGTTGCCCAGACACTTAAAGGCGCCGTGGATATTTCCCATTCATGGGAAATCGAAAGCTATTGATACAAGTCAATGCATGAAAAGATTGGAGGAGGCGTGTCTTACTATAAGGCATGTCTTCTCTTTTGCTCTTTTACAAATCTTTGTCGGCAGGGAGGTTCAGTATGAAAATTATTATTGCGCCGGATTCGTTTAAAGGTTCGATGACCAGTATGCAGGCTTCACGAACCATCAAACGTGCGATACAAGAAGCTAATCCACTAATTGAAACGGTTCTTTTGCCAATGGCGGATGGAGGGGAAGGTACGGTCGATGCGCTGTTATGGGCAAGAGGCGGTGAAAAGGTCAGCTGCCGCGTAAGAGATCCGTTAGGCAGGGAAATCAATGCGGTTTACGGTTGGGACGGGAGCGGTAAAATCGCTTTTATCGAAACGGCTGCCGCCTCTGGCTTAACGCTATTGAAACGGGAAGAATTGGATCCCGAAAAGTCGACGAGTTATGGAACCGGTCAATTGATGAGGAATGCACTTGACCGCGGTGCCAGAACTATCATATTGGGGCTTGGAGGCAGTGCGACGGTCGACGCCGGCACCGGATTGTTTCAGGCGCTAGGGGTAAAATTTTTTGACGGAAATCGAAAAGAGCTGACGGATATTGGCGGCCGGCTGGATCGTATTTCTTCAATAGATACTGCACAACTCGACCCTGCTATGGCTGCAGTAAAGATAGTTGTTGCCAGTGACGTGACCAATCCGCTATTGGGTGAAGAAGGCGCTGTTCGCATTTTCGGACCGCAAAAAGGCATAGCAGAACAGCAAATTCCCATTTTTGAAGAAAGGATGCAGCGATTTTCAGAAATCGCTGCAAAGTCGACCGGAAAGGATAGAGCCTCAGAACCTGGCAGCGGTGCGGCAGGAGGAATCGGTTTTTTGCTGAAAACTTTACTGGATACAGAATTCCGTAACGGACTGGAATTAATTGTTGAAACAGTTCAAATGGACGGACTTATGGAAGAGGCCGACCTTATTTTGACCGGTGAAGGCCGGATCGATGGACAATCTTTGTTCGGCAAAGTTCCTGTAGGAATTGGCCGATTGGCTAAAAAAAGCGGTGTGCCGGTCATCGCCTTTGCCGGTTCAGTTGGGGATGGGCTTGATAAACTGAAAATGGAAGGTATTAGTGCAGTCATTCCGATATGTAATGGGCCCATGACATTGGATGCCGCGATGGCGAATGGTGAATCACTGCTGTATGAAGCAACAAAGCGTCTGATAAAGGTACTGGCTGTCGGCACTGAATTAAAAAAAGAAGAAAATTCCTGATATATTCATTATTGTCGGCGTCTTTGAAATAATAAGTTTTATGCATTCCTTCAACCTGCTCTTTTTTGGGCAGGTTTTTTAGTGGGAATTAATAAAATCTTAATAATTTACCTGGTACTTTTGTAAGCAATGTGCACTATAATGAAGAGTAAATCTAACAGAATATTACATAAAAAAACGAAACTTTATACCAGTTCATTCGTTTTATAGAGAAAGAGAAAAAAGTCCCGGTATTTAATCAGTCGCTGGTCGCATATATTAATGGCCTGCCGGCTGATGAACGTATTTAGAAATCCAGTTAAAATTTCACTAAGAAGAAACAACGGAAATAGGGACTCCATGCAAGGGGATGAA
>CAZGMW010000291.1:0-2972 GCA_964526895.1 uncultured Planococcus sp.
TTTAGATTATTTAATAAATTTTGGTGATTCCGAAATATTCTATATCTATATACTTATTAGTTCAGCTGGATTAAGAGAATATACCTATATATTAAATAAAAATTCAGAAAAGTTTGTTTTTGTTAAGTTCATTCTTCTCCTTTTCAGGAAAATAAAAACACTTATTCCAGCCTATATATTCAGAATACTTAAACAGTTATGCTGTTAACACCGAGCTTCGATGCCGGGATAACGAGAAGGAGTGAATTTGATGAATAAGAAGAAATTACTGACTTTGAGTTTGGCAGCATCATTGGCATTATCAGCAACGGCGGTTTCCGCCAATACATCGCAAGTAAAGGAGACAGCGGAAAAAGTCCATGTAAACAAAGAAACCAATACACCTGATTTTATTGCTGGAAAGCTTACAGCTCCATCCACTAAACCAGCCAAGGAAATCGTGTTTACATATTTGGAACAAAAAGAAGAAGCTTATAAGATTGGAAAAAACGGATCTTCAAACTTTAAAATTGTCAGCCAGAAAAAAGATGATCTTGGGTTTACGAAGCTGAAATTGCAGCAAGTATTCAAAGGGGTGCCGGTCTTCGGTTCAGTGATCAATGCACACGTCGATCAAGATGGCGTATTGACTTCTGTATCAGGAAATCTTGCACCCGAACTTTATGACAAACAATCTTTGAAAAAAGGGGCGACAGTAAAAGCGGATGCAGCATTGAAAAACGCAGCAGCAGATCTGGCGGAAAAAATCGGACAGGCACCGGAGCTTGAACACGAAGCGGCTGCAGAACTGGTTGTTTACGTGAAAGACGGCCAAGCGAATTTTGCTTATAGTGCAGAATTCGAATTCCTTTATCCGGAACCGGGTAATTATCAATATTTTGTTGATGCCAAAACCGGAGAGATTTTGGATTCCTATAACCAGATCCATGCAGCGAAACCATCTGCGGGCGGCAATTCATTGACGGGCCAAGATTCAACAGCCAGCGGAAAAGGCGTGTTGGGAGATACGAAGACATTCAATACCCTGGTGAATAGCAACGGATCTTATTTGGTTGACCGTACTCGCGGAGATGGAATCTTTACTTATGATGCCAGAAACCGCACACGTACACCAGGTACCTTATGGCTCGACAGTGACAATGTTTACAATTCAGTTTATGACGGTGCTGCAGTCGATGCCCATGCGTATGCAGGACAAACGTACGATTATTTCCGGGATGTCCACAACCGCAATAGTTACGACGGCAACGGCGCACAATTGGTATCAACAGTCCATTATGGCCGCAGCTACAATAATGCTTTCTGGAGCGGTTCGCAAATGGTTTATGGTGACGGTGATGGAAGCCAATTCATTCCTTTGTCCGGCGCTCTTGATGTCATTGCGCATGAATTGACCCATGCCGTAACCGATACTACTGCTGACTTGATTTATCAAAATGAATCTGGAGCAATCAACGAATCGATGTCCGATATCTTCGGGACACTTGTCGAATACCATTTCACCAATAACCCGGACTGGCAGGTAGGAGAAGACATTTATACACCGGGTGTTGCAGGGGATGCACTGCGTTCTATGGAAGATCCGACATTAAGTGGCGATCCTGACCATTATTCGAAACGCTACACGGGTACAGGTGATTACGGCGGAGTCCATATCAATTCAGGAATCAGCAATAAAGCCGCATTCCTTTTGGCAAACGGCGGTACTCATTATGGAGTCAGTGTTAACGCTATCGGGAATGACAAAGCTGGTGATATCTATTACCGCACATTGACACAATATTTGACGCCAAATTCAAATTACAGCCATTTCCGCGCTTCTGCAATCCAGGCGGCAACGGATCTTTACGGAGCTTCCAGCACAGAAGTAGCAAGTGTGAAAGCCGCTTTCTCAGCAGTCGGAGTCAACTGAGTCTTTTTATCTGAATAACTACAGCACGTTGGAGGTCCACGGTAGTGGGCCTCTTTTAATTTGTCTGACTTCCTATTAAAGAAGAAAGTTTGAACGGCTCCCTCTGAAGGGTATAAAAAAGTAGGATGCAGTTAAAAATAGGAGGTTGCTATTTATGGAGGAAGAAGTAAAATCAGGCGAAGGAAAAGTGAAATGGTTCGATGGCGACAAAGGGTACGGTTATATTGTCGCAGATGATGGTGAGGAATTTTTTGTTGAAACGATATCAATCAATATGGACCTGGGTGTACTGATGCCAGGTCAGGCTGTCAAATTCAATATAGTGGAAGGAAACCCTGAAAGAGAACGGGTAGCCACTAATGTGACGATGCAGTTTTAAATTTTTTTAGATCCATGGTTTGATGAATAACCGGCTTCGGTTATAGTAAGAGTATACAATCATGTAGGGGGAGAGCCAATGACGAACGAAAGCTTGAAGAAACCGCTGCCAAGTGAAGACGAGCAGCGAGATTTTTATCAAAAGTTGCGCTATAAAATTCATAATTGGGTGGAAAGTAAAGATGGCAAGGGAAGCAAGTTCCTGAAATATGTTTTGTTTGCACCCGATTTCTTCCATTTATTGATGAAGATGATGCTTGACAGCCGGATCGACAGCAAAAGTAAAACAATGATCGGTGCGGGTATTCTTTATTTCTTTGCTCCGGTCGATCTATTGCCTGAGGTTCTGATGGGACCTGCCGGTTTTGCCGATGATGTTGTGGTTGCAATTTACATCGTGAATTCATTACTGAACAAGTATCCGAAAGAAATCGTCGCTTCCCATTGGGCTGGAGATGACGATTTGCTGATGGTGATAAGCAAACTCGCCGGCACAGGCAACAAATGGGCGTCACGCCTGCCAGCAGGTAAAATGGTGAAACGTTTCCTTAAATAAAAGAAAAAAATCCCGCCACAGTTTCATATGTGGCGGGATTTTTCAGCTTGTTGAGAAAGAAAAAGTTAAACCGATATTACGCAAAACAGCTTCGAAGGCATTAGCCGACGCCTGCGAGGATAATGC
>CAZGMW010000292.1:0-2955 GCA_964526895.1 uncultured Planococcus sp.
CCTTGAAACCGTTTGGAAACAGGAAAAAATCGAGAAATAATTTTGACGGACGCTCTCGAAATGAGTGCGTCCGTTTTTTTTATATAAGTTGAACTACTAATTTTTATAGGTGATATTTCGCAAAACAGCTGAGGAAATTGATTGACACTTAGGAGGCTAAATCTTTGTTACGAAGAAGGCTATCGACTTGCCACCTTACAACCTCATGGCGTATTCGCTGTTTTGCTCCATAACTTTAGTGGGTTCTCTCAGCAAAGGCGCGGCTCAGGACTGAGCGGAGCAATAAGACGAGTGTTCTTCTCGGCTTATTGCGGGAGCTTTGTCCAAAGCGCCAAAGCGATAGATTCTATTTATGATGTTTAACTTATATATAGTTCCCATCACCCAAGCAGCTTCGCCATATAATACTCATCTATGTATTCCCCGTTGACTTTCAATGAATTCTTTTTAATCCCTTCTATTTTAAAGCCCGCTTTTTGATATAAAGCGACTCCGGCGCGATTGTGAACCATCACAGTAAGTTCCAGCCGGCGGATTTTCTTTTCAATCGCCCACGCATCCAAACGTTCAAACAATCGGGTGCCTACTCCTTGCCCGCGGCTCGATTCCCCAATGCCGATGACCAGGTACACGCTATGGCTCCTCCGCTGGGGACTATTGCCGAAGATGAACAGATAACCTTTCAGTTCGCCATTGTCCTCCGCCAACAGTATCGCCGATCCATCTTCCTGTTCCATTGCCGCTATTCTTTTACTCAATTGCTCCGTAGATAGTTGGCGTTCACCCGGTTCGAATATCATGAAACCCGATTTTTCTGCATCTGCAATCAAGCTTACCAATCGCTCTGCGTCATCAGTTTCTGCATTTCTGATAATCACTTGTCTCCTCCCTTTCTTTGGACAAAACTTCCGTTGACGATGTCTATGACTTCCAGAAGATCCCGTATTTCATATGTAGGCTGAACTTCGCCTTCATTCTTCTTGCCGCTTGGATTGAACCACACCGTATCAATGCCGTAATTTATGCCTCCTTGAATATCAGACGTTAATGAATCCCCCACGATGATCGTCTTCATTTTCGCTTCGATTCCTATTTTGGTAAAGGCATAATCGAAAATTCCTGAATGCGGTTTTTGATAGCCAGCCTCTTCCGATATGACAATGTGTTCAAAATGACCGGTAAGTTCTGAATTTTGGAGTCTGGATTTCTGCACTTCGCCGAAACCGTTCGTCATGATGACAAGCCGGCAATGCGACAATTGTTCCAAAACTTCTAGAGCGCCTGCCATCAGATGGGCTTCTTGCCCTAAATACCCCAGATAGGTGTTGCTGAATGCGACCGCATCTCTATCTGTCTGATGTTCCAAAAATAAACGCCGGAACCGTTCCACTCCGAGTTCCCGAAGCGCAATTTTCCCCTGTTCCAAATCACTCCACAGCACTTTACTGATTGCTCTGTAACTGTCGTGCATATTGGTAAAGCCATTGGGAATATCAAAATCTCTAAAAGTGTTATGTAATGCAGCATGTTCTGATAACGCAAAATCCATTAATGTATCGTCAATATCAAAAATGACGGTCGTGTATATCTGTTCTTTCAAGTCGGACTTCCCCTTTTTATTTCAAATTGATTTTACTCAGTTACAGGTTTTTCTTTCAATAAAAAAGCAAACACCATTAATATGGCAATAAACCCAAGAAACAGGCTCAACGAGATCATATGGTTTTGGAACCGGTCATAAAGCAGGCCAATGGCAAAAGGCGTTAGCGCAGAAATGATATATCCTCCGGACTGGATCATCGCCGTCCAGCTGTTGACATCATCTGGCGTAGTGTTTTCATCCAACGGCATCATTAATGCCAGCGGAAACAGACCTCCAAGTGTGATTCCCAGGCAGATGGCGGCCGGCCATATAAAGGCACTGCCCGCAAACATCAACAGAAGAACGCCGACGACACCGAAACCAAGGCTCACCATAATCCATAAATGCCGGCTCGGCCATTTCTCCAAAAGCAACGGAATCGACAGGTTGCAGGCGATTTGAATTGTCGACATGACGGTCAGGACTCCACCAGCCACAAGTATCGACATCCCTTTTTCAATAGCAATCGGGGCAAGCCAGGTTATGACAGAAAAAAACAAAGCTGATTGAAAGCCAAAAAACAGCAGCATATACCAAGCGCGCCTGTTTTTCCAAGGAGAAACAACAGCTGCTCCCTCCATTGGAATTTCAGTGACTTCGGCAGCCGGTTCTTTCACGCGAAGCCATAAGACAATCGCTGCAATCGACAGCAGCCCCCAGCTCGCTAATGCAATCGGCCAACCCGCGACCGCATAAAAGACGCCTGTCAATCCCGCTGCCAATGTTGCACCAAGTCCCATACCGAACGAATAAACGCCGATCAACGAAGCTGTACGAGTCGGAAAATTTCTTTTGATCATCGCAGACAGCAACGGGCTGATGATGGCAATCGATAAACCGATAAAAAAAGCACTGGCCAGCAGGATTGGAAACGTTGGCATAAATCCGCGAAGTAATGTGAATATCCCGATCGCCGCCAACAGAATCGCGATGGATTTTTTCAGTCCCAGCTTCCTATTGAATATGATTGCCAAAGGCGCAAACAGACCCATGCAAAAAACCGGTACTGACGTCAGCAAGCTTACCTGGCTGCTGCTCAGTGAAAGATCTTCACGTATCGTATCCAAAAGTGGCCCGATCGAAGATATAGCCGGACGCAGATTTACGGAAACAAAAAGAATCGCCAGCACCATTATGCCAAGTGCAGATTTTTTTTGCTTGTCTGTCAAAATGGAAACACTCCTTTCCCGTTAATCAAACTTGTGTTCGCAGCAAAATTTTATTAAAATGAGAGCAGTGAAAGGCGGTTACTTCTATGAAAATCTTCTTTCATATAGATGGCGTTTTTCTCAGTCATAACATCATACAATTTC
>CAZGMW010000293.1:0-2947 GCA_964526895.1 uncultured Planococcus sp.
CGCAATGATTAATGGGACATGTGTCCTTTTCGTGCCGTTTCTTCTCCTGTAAATTGGGAGTATAGAAAGGTGCGTGAGTTTTATGAAAGGGATCTTATTTGCGCTGCTTGGCGGATTCTTCCTGACATTCCAGAGTGTCGCAAATGCGACAATCAGTGATCAAATCGGCTCGTGGCAAGCCGCTACGATGACCCAGCTGACCGGCTTTGTGCTGGCAATACTCATTGTATTGATCATCAGAGACCGGTCGTATCGCCAACTGACTCAGGTTTCGCCTCTTTATGCGTCCGGCGGCATGCTCGCGGCAATCGTGCTGTTCAGCAATATGACCGCGGTCCATATAATGGGGGTAACGCTGACCATCGCCATCTTCCTCATTGCCCAATTGGTACTGGCAATTGCCATCGACGGCAGAGGCTGGTTTGATATGGCACAAAAGAGAATTGGACGAACCCAGATAGTCGGTGTTCTGATGATGATTGTCGGCGTCATTATTTTGAAATTATAGGAGTGCTGCAAAATGGACAGCCGTATCGCGAATTATCTTCAACAGTTTGACCTTTTGGATTTGTTTCCAGCGCATGTCCGGGAAGAGATGTTTGTCGCCACATACAACAGCGGTGAACGCTTGTTTTCACAAAGCGACGAAGCCGATACGCTTTATCTTCTGATCAACGGAAAGTTGAAGATTTCCATGCTGTCTCCTGAAGGAAAGCGGCTCATCCTGGCATTTAAAACACAATTCGATATCGTCGGCGATGTTGAATATGTAAGAGAATGTCCGTTTATCAATACGGTAGAGGCCGTAACAGATATTACAGTCATCGGAATCTCATACGATGCGCTGCGAAAACACATGGCGGATAATGCTGCGTGGCTGCAGTTTTTACTTCAAACCATCACTACCAAGTTTGAAACGAAGACGCGGGCAATGAACTTTAACCTGCTTTATACAGTAGATGTGCGGGTGGCGAGTTATCTATTGTCGATGACCCCAACTCAACAGATGCTCGAATCCACTTCGCTCATCGATATGGCGGATTTGATCGGCACCAGCTACCGTCATTTGAACCGTGTCCTCCAGCAGTTTGAACAAGCTGGATGGATTTTGAAAAAACGGGGCAAAATCACTTTGCTCGACCGCGATGCCCTTTTGGAGCAGGCGGGACAAAATATTTACGAATAGGAGGGAACCCAAATGGCTCTCGGAATCTTTTTGGCAATTATCGGCGGAGCATTTGTCTCCATTCAGAATACGTTTAATGCAAACGTCAAGAAACGGGTCTCTGTCTGGACCACTACTGCGCTTGTCTTATTTCTCGGTTTTGCCGCGTCACTTGCGGCTGGCCTCATCTTCGAAGGAACCGCCTTGTTCAGCTTCCAGGCTGAACCGTGGTTCTGGTTCAGCGGCATCGTCGGTGTCGGCGTCGTGGCCTGTGTCACACAAGGCGTACAAATTCTTGGGCCAAGCCGCGCCATCTCACTCGTCATGGTATCCCAGATTTTCTTCGGTTTGATGTGGGATACGCTCGGCTGGTTCGGGCTCGAGCAGGTTCCATTCACCTGGCAATCGCTGCTTGGCGTGTTGATGATCAGCGGCGGCGTGCTGCTGTTCCAGCTCGGTCCTAAATTGGAGCAAAGGAGTCTTCCGAATTTGCAGCCTGAAACAATCAAAGCGAATGAGCAACGATAAACGCAAAAACCCGGCAAACCTGTGTAAGCAGGAATTGCCGGGTTATTATTTATTAACCAGTCAGTTTTTCTTCCTGTTCAGCAAATCGCCAAGCCATCCTTTTTTCTTTATGAATACGAACAGGATCACAGTATTGATGAGGATGAATATGCCAGCAAATAAATAGCCCAGCTGCCAGTCCAGTTCCGGCATATACACAAAATTCATGCCCCACCAGGCTCCCCAGGCGGAGATCGGCGTGAATAGTAATGTGATGACCGTCAACGTTTTCATCACTTCATTGCCTTTTACTGAAGCAATAACTTCTTCAAAATTGACCATAGTCGCGGCTTCCTCAGAATATTGACCGATCAGGTACTGGCAACGATCGAGTTGTTTGCCAGCCTTCTTGTACAAATCTTGATCTTGGACTTTCTCCCCAAATACTTCTTCTATCACCATATGGATTTCTTGAATGGGAATGATCATGTTTTTCAGGACAAGCAGCTGGTGACGTACACTCATTAGCTGTTTCATCACCTTTTCTCCATTAGATTTCTTCAGTTTCCACATCAATTCTCTTATATCTTTTTCCATTTCATCGATCTGTTCAAGGATGCCGGTGATGATTTCATTGATAATGGTCATCATCCCTTCAACCGCAGTACTGGCGGCGCCCATATTCCGTTGCGCAAGTTCTTTGTCCAAGCCGGCTGCAGAGAAAAAATCAGGATTATCCGTAATTAAAATATCCTCCGATAAAAAAAATCTGAATATTTTTTGGGAATCTTCATCAGCAGGCTTTACTCCAAAAATCAGTGACCCCCAAATCGCTTCTTTTTCTTCGACATTCCGGTTCATCTGAAGGTTATTGCGTTTTTCATGTCCTGCCTGTTCGAGCCACTTATCCGGCAGCTTGTAATCGGCAGTCACTCTCTGCAGCTCCGATTCTTCTGACCGGAAATCGATTTCCGCCCATTTCCATTCGCCGCCAGCGAAAGAATGTTCTCTCATATAAAGACGCCTCCTTTCAGTCCATTATTAACATAGGAACAAACTCCTTTGCCTGTTCCCTCCTTTAATCCTTAAACTCTTAGCCCATTAATGCCTCTCTATTACCATAACCTTAATATGGAAGTATAAACACTGGTCGTAATCGATTGGCATTCAAACTGATTTCAACCGCTTTACAGTAAAACAGAAAGAGGGCTTCCATATGGAGAGCCCCCTTCCGCACAATTTTTTCAGTTCATTAGTGAATCATAAGTTAAGCAG
>CAZGMW010000294.1:0-2921 GCA_964526895.1 uncultured Planococcus sp.
ATTATAAGAATGGAGAAAAGCTGTCCGCGTGTTAGATGCGGACAGCTTTTTTGATAGGAAATTATTTATTGAATGTAAAACTGATTAAGTCTGCTCGATGTTCGATTCCAATAACGCCCTCAATCGATTCGGGTCATCCACTTTCAACGCGATTTGCGAAACCGATTTGGTTCTGCCGTAAAAAAGTGTTGCTTGCTGCGGCGTTTTGAAGTCGATGAGGACTTGAGGGACAGGCTCTTCGAAATCCTTTGCAACAAATTCGATTGCATCGTCAGCAACTTCGGCACCCCACCGTATTGACTGGATGGCATGGAGCGGCACGCTGATTCGTTTGCTCAAGCCCAGCGACACGTTCAGGATGCCGTCTTTTATTGTCAGTGGATTTAACCGGATTGCTTGAATTTCACCAAGGAAATAAATAACGCTGTAAATGTTCAGAATCAGCAGCACGATGGACAAAACCGCTGACTTTTCATGGAGCCACCAGTGGATGCCGATTGTTTCAATCACAATGGCATGGATCAGCATAATGTAAAATGCGATGGCACTTGTATTCTTATGGAGCGAAATTGCAGAGGGGCTTTCTTCGGGCGTTTTTCTCCAGGTAAAAAATGCATAGTAGAACGCAAGAGCTTCGGACAGTATAACTGCAATCAAAGGATTGGGCTTGATTTTTTCCTGCACCGCAGGCATAAGAGTGAAAAGTGGGCTGCCCGATTGCCTTTTCATGGACCGGCGGATTGCCGGGATATGAACCGTCAATAAGAAAAGCAGGGCAATTTCTGCGAATAAAACAAGCACTTCCAATCCGATGCCAATATAGAAAAATGCCGTGAATGGTTCGAAATAAAGCGCGGGAATGACGAACTTTGCCGCCAAGAATCCGCCGGCAATGCAGGCGATCAATTGTTTTGCGGTCAATCGGAAAGAAGCTAAAAGCAGCAAAGGAGCCACTACAGCAAAGTCTACCAATGAGCCGGCTACCATCCAAAATGTCTCATCCGGGATGAAGGTATGTGATAAAGGGGAACGGTAAAGCATAAGGTTGCTGCCTAAGACGAGCAACAACATAAATAAAGCCCATTTTGCATAGTTTGTCTGACGTATTACGAACATACAAACACCCCGTTTTTCTTTTAGTATACCGAAAGGAGTCAGAAGATAGCGAATTGTATATGGCAGAAAAATGACAATTAGCAGTGAGCGGCGCAGCGCTCACGGATCCAGACAGTTTGCTTTGTCAAACTGTGAAAACCAGGGCTTGTGGTCTTCTGTCAATAAAGTGGACAGTGAAATATCTTTCTTTTTCTCCAAGAAACGCTATCGCGCTTCGCTTGATCGGGCAGCTTTAACCAACGGTTCGAAATCGAACTGTTGGTTAAAGCTGCCAAACTGTTACGAAACTGATCTCTCCTCTATGGGGAATGAATGCTTCTTTTCATAGTTTTCCGGCGACAGGTAGCCGAGTGTGGAGTGACGTCTGCGTAAATTATAGAAGACGTCGATGTAATGGCCGATGGCCTTTCGAGCTTCTTCCCGAGTCCGGAACCGGTTGCGGTAAATCAGCTCTTTCTTGAGGCTGGCGTGAAACGATTCGATGCAGGCATTGTCATAGGGATCGCCCTTGCGGCTCATGCTGATATTGAAATGGCTTTTTTTCAGACATTTAATATATTCGTCGGAACAATATTGAGAACCGCGATCAGAATGGTGGATGGCTTCTTCACCGGGATTTCGCATAAGCAGCGCATTTTGCAGTGCGTCGAGCGGCAGTTCGGTCTTCATCGTGACACCCAAACTCCAGCCGACAATTTTACGCGAGAAGAGATCCATTACACTCGCTAAATACAACCAACCTTCGAGTGTCCAGATATAGGTAATATCCGAAACCCAGACTGTATCCGGTTTATTTACCTTAAACTGACGTTCCAGGAGATTCGGATAAACGAACTGATTGTGGTTCGAGTCCGTCGTCACTTGGAATTTTCGTTCCGGTAATGCGCTTAGCCCCACTTCCTTCATGATGCGACCGACGGTCCGCTCGCATACGGCATAGCCCCACGTCTCGAGGTCTTTCACGATGCGCGGACTGCCGTATGTTCCATGACTTTCATGGTATGACTGGAAGATTTTCTGCACCAGTTCCTGTCGTCGCACCTGTCGTTTCGTCTGCTCACCACTGACTTGCAGACCACGCCATTTGTAGAAACCACTTTTGGCTACACCGAGCACTTTGCACATCTTCACCACGCTGTATTCGTCCACATGGTCCTGAATAAACGAATAGATTACGTACGGTCTTTCGCAAAGACATGCATGGCCTTTTTTAGAATTTCCAACTCTTCATCCCGTTCTTTCAGCTGGTGTTCCGCCTCCCGCAACTTTTTCTCCATCTCCGAAAAGGTGACCAACGGTTCTCCTGTAGGATTGGCCAATCGCTCCTGCTTTTTCCGGTATTCTCTTGCCCAATGGCGCACTGTTGTGGCACTCACACCGGTTTCATACGCCAGGTCTGTCGCTTTTCGTCCTTCCTCGATATGCAACTTAGCAATATGTTCTTTGAATTCGGGATCTCTATGTTTAGCCATGATTGACACGTCCTTTGATTTGGTAGTTTCAGTATGTCGAAAACTGTTTAGTCGTGTCCACTTTTAAGTCTAATCTCAGAAAACAAAATGTATGCGCTGAAAAACGAGACGTTTGCGCTGAAAAAGAAGTTTATGCGCGCAAGAACAATTTTGTGTTGTTTTTGATAACTTTTACTTCCTATTTCCCGCACCAAAATTCAAAAGCTTAAAGCGGATGTTTTTCGTCATGCGAAAAACTCCAATGTCTTAAAGGGAGCTTTCGCATCCGTGAAAGCTTTTCATCCCAAAGATTTTAATTCACCAGTAAAGGAATTAACATTTAATACATAGAAT
>CAZGMW010000295.1:0-2905 GCA_964526895.1 uncultured Planococcus sp.
CCTTCCTTCACTGTAAGTCTGTCGGCTCTATCCAGCTGTCCAGAAACTCGCTTTGGTCTCCGTCGAAATAATCTTCGAAGAACGTTCGGAAGTTTTCGCTATCCACCGTTTTAAATTGGAATGCCGTGTAGTAATCCGATAAAAATTCCAGCGCGCTGTCCCGTCCTCCGTTAGCGTCGAAAAACTCCTTCAGCATCAACGGGCCTTTGCCATAGACCGTTGAGTAATAAGCAGCTTCTTCAAATTCATCCAGCGGAAGATTGACGTATTTCTCAGGCGGATGGCTGGCCTGGCTCAGCGAGGCGTCCCAAAATCCGCTGTCCGTATCGCCGTTTTGCTCGCTCATATACAGCGCCGTGACGAATTCCGCCAGACTTTCATCCAGCCAGGCCTCTTTGAACGGATCGTTGCTCACCAGGAAATAAAACCATTGATGCGCAATCTCATGGACGAGTATGGGCTCCATCGCGTCCCGTTCCGTTGCCACTTCGATGATATTGGGGTATTCCATATAACCGTCATTCGCTATGATATCCAGTTCATCGAATGGATTGTCGCCGATTTCTTCTTCGAAATAACTGTAGGTATTCTCCGCCAACGTGATTGTTTCTTCCAGCAATCCAATATCTGCCGGCATAAACACACGCAGGCTTGTGTCGCCCGCTTGTCCTGTTCCGGTTCGCCATTCATCCGGATCCATAAAGGCGATGTAGAAATCTTTGTAATTGTCGCCTTGAAGCTCACCCGATGCAGTAGCCTCGATTTCGCCGTCGTCCGCCGAACTGGCCACCAGAAATTCTTCAGGCAATTGATAGCTGACTGTAAAATTTCCGTAGCCTGTATCATAGGATTCGCCTTTCGGGTCATAGTCTTTAATGTCCCAGCCGTTATCGTAAACGCCGAGCATCGGGTACCAATGCGCGAGATAGAAATTATCGTCCACACGAGCCAGGCGCATGCCGTCTTCCGGCACTTTCAGGCTGTAGTCGACTGTCACTTCCACAGCCTCGCCCGTTGCCAATGCTGTATCCAGCTGAAGCAGCAATTCATTATTATTCAGCGTAAAGTCAGCCGGCTCCCCGTCGACCATTACATCAAAAAGCTCGACTTCTGCCTGGCGGTCCCGGTATGAATGGGTTTCCATCGGATTCATGGCGTTCGGTACAAGATAGAAGCCAATATCCTCCCACACTTCGTCGGAATCGTTCGTCACTTCGATGACCGCCGAAACCGTGAACAGCCCGTCCTCGTCCATTTCCAGCTCTAGATCATAATCGGCATTTACGCCATCGGGCTTGCCATCCGAAACCTGCATTTCAGGTTTGCCCGAATAGAAAGCGACCATTAAAACGACCACGCTGATCAATGCAATGACGCCAGCTGCTGCCCATCCTTTTTTGTTCATAAGCCATCCCCCGTTGTCAATTCTTCATTTATTCCAATAAAACCAGCTGCACGCCGGAAATAAAATCTCCTTTTTTATCCATTAATCAGTCTATCATTTAACCGGCACCCAGGTCATTCGCATTCCGGTAAATCACCAATAAAAATAGTTGTTGACAAAAGGTGGAAACGGGCGTATTTTTTAGCTTATCACATACCTTTTATTCGCTGAATCAGTAATGAGCGGGGGAACCAATTCGGATAGCAATTGCTATCCTGGGGTGAATCTTACATTCGTAAGAAGGGATACTCTTAATCCCTAATCCGACAGCTAACCTCGTAAGCGTTGAATCCATTAAGAGAAAGGCCGTAGGTTCGCCCCTAAGACCATTCTATTTCCGATGGTCTTTTTTGTTTGGCTCCAAAAGGGATCTAACCCTGACGCAACAAGAAAGTTCACGAATAATCGTTACTGGTGTGAAAATTACAGATGAGGAAGTGCACGGCATGGGCAGTCGCAAAAAGAAGAGGATCAAGATATCTCCTCCTCTTCTGATTTCAGGAAGTTTTTTATTCCTGATTATCATTGGAACGGTTTTATTGAAATTACCTATCGCAACAACTGCTCCGATTTCCTGGACAGATGCATTATTTGTGGCCACTTCTGCAACAACGGTGACCGGGTTGAGCGTGTTCGATCCGGGCACCGTCTTGACCGGATTCGGGGAAGGGGTCTTGCTGGTGTTGATCCAGCTCGGCGGTATCGGGCTTATGACGTTTGCGGTTGCCGTCCTGATGATGTTCCGGAAGAAAATCGGGATTCAAAACCGGCTGTATTTGCAGGAGGCGTTTTCCCAGAACACTTTTGGCGGTATTATCAGGCTGGTCAAATACATCCTGTTATTCGTTTTCACTGTCGAAGCAGTCGGCATTCTCGTGTTGACGGCTTATTGGACCCCTGATTTCGGCATTAAGGAAGCCTTGCATTTAAGCATCTTCCATGTGATTTCCTCTTTTAATAATGCAGGATTCTCTTTATTTCCTGATAATCTGATAAGTTACCAAGCGGATCCGCTGGTGCTGTTCCTCCTCTCCACTTTATTCATCATTGGCGGATTAGGATTTACGGTTGTAGTTGATCTATTGCAAAAGAAAACGTTCCGTCAATGGTCCCTTCACACAAAACTGATGGTCATCGGGACGCTGGTACTGAATGTAATGGCGACCATTACTGTTTTCTGCCTGGAGTATAATAATCCGGGGACAATCGGCGGCATGTCGACGTTCGAAAAGATTTTCGCTTCCTATTTCACGGGGGTGACACCGCGGACCGCCGGTTTCAACGTCGTCGATTACAGTTTAATGGAAGATCCGACGCTCCTGTTTACCAATTGTCCTGTGACACCCATCGACAAACCGACTGTTCCGAAAGCGGATACCACTTCGAACGCGAGCGGCAGGAAAGGCAGCGATTCGGAAATCGTCAGCAGGAAGATGAACAGCCACACAGTCAACACGCTGA
>CAZGMW010000296.1:0-2904 GCA_964526895.1 uncultured Planococcus sp.
GATGATAAGTCGCTTGTGGCTTTCCTGACGGATCTGGCGTTGATCTCCGATATCGATTCGCTTGATGACGAGGAAGAAACAGACGGTCCGATTATCCTGATGACCATGCACGCGGCCAAAGGTCTAGAGTTTCCGGTCGTATTCATCATCGGATTGGAAGAAAATGTATTCCCGCATTCCCGTTCCAATAATGATGAAGAAGAAATGGAAGAAGAACGCCGACTGGCTTACGTGGGGATTACCAGAGCCGAGAAAAGGTTGTTTTTAACACATGCTTCTTCCCGTACTTTATTCGGCAAGAGCAATTGGAATATGCCGTCCCGCTTCATCAATGAAATCTCTGAAGAGTTGATCGAGCAGACGGTTGCGCAGCACCGTGCCGGTGCAGCGACGGGCTATAAACAAGCGCCGAAACGGGCGGCCGTGACGCGCCCTGCTTATCAGCAATCAGGCGGCGACAAGCTTGGCTGGAAACCTGGCGATAAAGCGACCCATAAAAAATGGGGAACGGGCACTGTAGTCGGTGTCAAAGGGGACGGCGAACAGACAGAACTTGATATTGCATTCCCAAGCCCCGTCGGTATTAAGCGGCTTCTTGCCAAATTTGCGCCGATCGAAAAAGAATAATCGGGAGGTATATTATGGACCGTATTAAAGCGGAACAACGGGTGAGTGAATTGAATGAATTGCTCGGTACCTACGGCCATGCCTATTATGAGCTGGATAATCCGAAGGTTCCTGACGCAGTTTACGATCAATTGCTTAATGAATTGATTGAGCTTGAAACGTTATATCCGGATCTGGTGTTTCCAGATTCACCGACCCAAAGAGTCGGCGGAGCACCAATCTCGAATTTTGAAAAAGTGACGCACGAGCGTCCAATGCTGAGTTTGTCGAATGTTTTCGGAGAAGATGACCTGCGGGAATTCGATAAACGTGTCAGGAACGGCGCAGGAGAAAAGATTGAATATGTCTGCGAGTTGAAGATTGACGGACTCGCTGTTTCACTTATATATGAAGAAGGCAAGTTTGTGCGAGGAGCGACTCGCGGCGACGGTCGTGTCGGAGAAGATATCACTGTCAATCTCCGGACGATCCGCTCGATTCCTTTAAAATTGAAGGAGCCCGTGTCCCTTGAAGTGCGCGGTGAAGTGTTCATGCCTAAAAGTTCATTTCATCAATTGAATGAACAGCGCGGCGAAAAAGGGGAAGAAGTTTTCGCCAATCCGCGGAATGCGGCTGCCGGTTCATTGCGGCAGCTCGATCCCAAAATAGCGGCTAACCGGAATCTTGATGTTTTTATTTATGGCATCGGTGGAGACGCCGAAAACTATAGTTTGAATGAACATGACGAGTCTTTGAGTTATTTGCAGAAATTGGGTTTCAAGACTAACGGTGAGCGGAAAGTCTGCCACAGCGTCGAAGAAGTGTTGGCATATATCGAAACATGGACAGAAAAGCGTAATAAGCTATCGTATGAAATCGATGGTATCGTTATCAAAGTCAATCGTTTTCTCCAGCAGCAAGAACTTGGCTTTACAGCTAAAAGCCCGAAATGGGCGACTGCCTATAAATTCCCTGCTGAAGAAGTGATGACCAATCTGATTGACATCGAACTCAGTGTCGGCCGTACCGGCGCCGTTACCCCTACCGCCATTCTTGATCCGGTTTCGGTTGCGGGGACGACTGTGCAGCGTGCATCGCTGCATAACGAAGACCTCATCAAAGAAAAGGATGTTCGGATCGGTGACAAAGTCATCATCCGAAAAGCTGGAGATATAATTCCAGAAGTGGTCCGCGTGTTGATTGAACTCCGTACAGGCGATGAAGAACCTTTCCGCATGCCTGAGAATTGTCCGGCATGTGACGCGGAACTGGTCCGGATCGAAGGGGAAGTGGTCCTGCGGTGCGTCAATCCGAAATGTCCGGCTCAAATTACGGAAGGATTGATCCATTTTGTATCACGCAATGCGATGAATATCGAAGGGCTCGGCGAAAAAGTCATCGAACAGCTCTACCAAGAGCAATTGATTGCGGATATTGCCGATATTTATAAATTAACAAAAGATCAATTGATGGAACTTGATCGAATGGGTGAAAAATCAGCATCCAATCTGATTGCAGCGATTGATGCCTCCCGTAGTAATTCCATGGAACGGCTCCTGTTCGGTCTTGGTATCCGGCATGTCGGTGAAAAAGCTGCCCGCATTCTGTCGGAACATTTTGGTTCGATGGAAAAATTGATGGAAGCTTCACTTGAAGAGCTGATCGCAATCCATGAAATCGGTGATAAAATGGCCGATGCCATAGTAACTTATTTCGAAAGTGAAGAAGTTCTCGCATTGGTGGAACGTTTAGCCGCTGAAAGCGTCAATCTTAGCTATACCGGTAAAAGGGTGCAAGTGGAAGCTGGTGCCAACGCTTTTGCCGGCAAGAAGATTGTCCTGACAGGCAGATTGGATCAGCTGACCCGTTCGGAAGCGACCGAACGCATCGAATCGATGGGCGGTAAATTATCCGGCAGTGTCAGCAAGAAAACCGATCTTTTGATTGCCGGTGAAGAAGCAGGATCCAAAATGGATAAAGCTTTGGAGCTGAAAATCGAGATCTGGAACGAACAGCAATTGATAGAAGAATTGAACAAATAAGGAGATTTTAAAAAATGAAACGCTTATGGTGGATCCCTGCCAGCATCTTGCTGCTAACTGCCTGTGTACCGACTGAAACAAATGAAACGGAAGTTGTCGGCACAGAGGAAGTGGAAACCGCAATTATTCCAAGCATGCAATTGGATGATCAATTTTATCGGACTCTTTTGCCATACAAACAAAGTGCCACACGGGGGAAAATCGTTAATCGGCTGAATTCCCGTTATGATATTGAAGAAGCGGAAAAAGGGCTGCT
>CAZGMW010000297.1:0-2902 GCA_964526895.1 uncultured Planococcus sp.
TGCGTGTGATGGCGAATGTCGCCATACTTGCAAAAAGCACAGTCAGGACGATGGCCAAAGTCGTGATCCAGACACTATTGAAGAAATAGACGCCAATTCCGCCGTCCCAGACTTTCGCATAATTTTCCCACCGCAGTTCCGATGGAAGAGCGAATGGACTGCCGGCAAAAATTTCACGATTGTCTTTAAGCGAGAAGATAAACAGCCAGATCAAAGGAAGGATCTGGAACAAAGCAACAACAATCAGGCTGAGATAAAGAAAAAAGTAGCCAATGCGATTCATTCTTCAAACCTCCTCTAGTACTCGATTCGTTCTTTTGTTTCGGTCAGTTTGCGGATGATTATCGTAACGATCATCGTAATGATCAACAACAGGAATCCGATCGCGCTTCCGTAACCGAAGTTATAACTTTCAAATGCCAGTTTATACATATACGACGCCATAACTTCACTCGCTCCGTTAGGTCCGCCGCCTGTCATGACGTAAATCAGGTCAAAATATTTCAGGGATCCGACAATTGCCAGCACGATCGTGACACTTACCACTTCTTTGATAAGCGGCAGTTTGATGCGCAATGCAATCTGAAGCGGCGAAGCTCCGTCAATACGGGCTGCTTCAATAAGTGATCCCGGGATGTTTTTCAACGCTGCATAATAGATCAATATGTAGAACCCGGCATACTGCCATAGAATCGGGATGAAGATCGCGAACAGCACAATGGTCGGATCAGCCAGCCAGTTTGGTGTGTCTTCGATTCCGATGGAACGCAGGAACGTATTCAGGATACCGTTTGTCGGGTTATATACTTTTATCCAAAGCTGAGCGATGGCCACGGAAGAAAGCAGCATCGGGATCAAATAGATTTTTCTCAGCAAATCTGCACCTTTAATTTTTGAAGCCAGTATAAAAGAAACAAGAAGGTAAATGGCCAGGCTTAATGTAGAGAACAGAGCCAGCAAAAATGAGTGTAAGGCAGAATCCCAAAACAGAGGGTCCTGTATTCCGACAATATAGTTTTCCAGTCCGATAAAAGTTTTTTCTCCAATGCCATCCCAATCCATGAGACCATAATAGCCGGAAAGAATTAACGGAATAAACACTAAAACAGTTACCAGCAGTAAAGCTGGTGCAATATACAATGCTATATACAACTTGTTCGACATCACTTTATTCATTACATTCAACTCCCGCATCTTAGAAAACAGAAGAGGACAATCCGTCATTCTGGATATGCCCTCCTGCTGTAAATCTGATCTGAACTCCCACTTCAAATTATTCGCCTTGAGATATCGCTTCTTCATGCTGTTCAGTGAATTCTTCCGGTGTTATTTCACCACCGAATAATGCCTGGACTGAGTCAAGGTGGACCTGCGCCGCTTCCGGACTCATCTGAACATCTGCAAATAATGTGATATTGCTTGCATTGTTCAATTCATCAAGGATATCAATGTACATTTCCGGCAGATCCATAGATGCCGCATCCACTTTCGTAGCTGGAATTACACCTGCTTTTTCTACAGCTTGTTCACCCCACGCTTTTACAAAATAAGCAGCGAAGTCTTTCGCTTCTTCTTTTACATCAGATTCTTCAGCAACGAATAATCCCACACCCGGTCCGCCGACAAAGCTGTTCATATCGCCTTCGCCGTCAACTGTCGGGAATTTCAGGTATTCAACAGAATCTCTGAATTCCTGTGGCACACTTTCGTTTGTTGTATAGTTCGGCAGATCCCAAGTTGCGATCAAGTACATCGGCGCCTGCTCGCTCATGAACATGGATTTGGCTTCTTCATCAGCCAAACCGTTAAAGCCTTCTACAAATGCGTCTCTGTCAACCAATTCCTGTACTTTTGCAGCCGCTTCTGTCAAAGCAGGATCTTCGAATGATGCTTCACCGTTGATTGCATTATCCAAAGTTTCTGCTCCGGCAAGACGGTCAGCAAGGTACATATACCATAAAGAACCTGTCCATGCGTCTTTGTTCCCTAAAGCGATCGGCTGAATGCCGGCTTCGTTGAATTCATCGACGACGTTCAGCAGTTCTTCATAAGTTTCCGGCGCTTCCAAACCTTGCTCTTCAAACATTGCGCTATTGTAATACAGTGTCGCGATATTCAATTCCAATGGCAGACCATACGTTTTCCCGTCAATCGCATATGCTTCAGCAGTTCCAGGAACAAATGCGTCGCTCAATTCTTCTTCGATTACATCATCCAGCGGTGCAAACATGTTCCCGCCGACATAAGGCTCTAGGAATCCTGCTGCCCACGTCATGCCGACATCCGGAAGATCACCGGAAGTGGAAAGGACGCGTAATTTATCTTTATATTGCTCATTGCTTAATACTTCCAAATCGATGGTTACGCCTTCATTTTCCGCTTCATACTCAGCGATGATTTCGTTTACCACATCATAATGCTTTTTCGAGCTTCCCTCTGGCCATAAATGCATAAATTCAACAACAGTTTCCCCTGATTCTGCAGATGAACCTTCTGTTTCCGAATCTGAGCACCCTGCTAATAGAGCTGTCATTGCCAAAGCGGATGATAGGACTGTAAGCGATTTCTTTCCTCCCATGTTTTCTCCCCCAATTGTTTTTTAAAGTTACAACAATTTTCAGATTGTTGTATGCGTTTTCATTGTATCAAATGAATCCTTGTTAGTCTAGTGGATGAACAAAGTTTTTATTTGATGTATAATGAAGCGGTAAACCTTTAATAATAGCCGGGAAAACCTCTAAACTCGCTGACTTTCTAAGGTTATCCATATTTCGGTGAAAAATTAGTGTGGAGTTGAAAAAATAAAATTTTAGGGATTTTCTTCTTTTTTAAAGAGAAACTTCTAACGATATGGAGCAAAACAGCGAAGACTCCCAGGGGATTAGAAACAGAGTTGGCTTTC
>CAZGMW010000298.1:0-2901 GCA_964526895.1 uncultured Planococcus sp.
ACACTATACTCTTCTGAAACTTTATGGTCTTCATCGACCAGCAAAGAAAATGGAATTAGGTGATATCTTTCACGAAATCCAAACCACGTTATTCCACGTCGGTGCAGAATTGGCTACTCCTGCAGGCAAAGAAGTGAAGTGGAAATTGGAAGCGTCAGATACAGAGAAATTGGAGAAATGGATTGATAAATATGACGCGGAACTGCCGGTATTAAAGAATTTCATTTTACCGAGTGGCCATCCCGCAGGTGCAGCGCTACATGTAGCTCGTACAGTAGTCAGAAGAGCCGAACGCCTAGCCACATCCATTGGGGAAGGGACTTCTTCAGAAGTTCTGGCTTATCTGAACCGTTTGTCGGACTTTCTTTTCGTTGCAGCCCGCTTTATTAACCAACGTTTGGGCAGTAAGGAAAACGAGCTGCACAGCAAGAAATAAAATAGCTATAATATCCAATGCTTCGAGCGCTTATAGTGATTTCTTGACATCTGCCACTCAATTTGAGTACACTAATTATAACGATTATAAAGTAAGACTCTTTATGAAGTGAGGTGCACGGCGATGTCTGAAGTTATATTAAAAGACGCGCTTGATGCTTTGAAGTCTACAGGTGTCAGAATCACTCCACAGCGCCATGCGATTTTGGAGTACATGATTCATTCTACAACGCACCCGACAGCGGATGACATTTATCGCGCGCTTGAGAAATCTTTTCCCAATATGAGTGTCGCAACTGTTTATAATAATTTGCGTGTCTTTAAAAAAGCAGGTCTTGTGAAAGAATTGACTTATGGCGATTCATCGAGCAGATTTGATTTTGTTACGCACGACCATTACCATATGATCTGCAATGATTGCGGAAAGATCGTCGATTTCCATTATCCCGGCTTGGATGAAGTAGAACATTTGGCTTCTCATGTCACTGGGTTCCAAGTGGATTATCATCGGCTTGAAATCTATGGTACGTGTCAGGATTGCCTTTCTGATTCAGCAAAGGCGCAATAAGAAAGCGAGCATAGAAGCCTATGCCCGCTTTTTTTATTTGCTGAATGTTTTGGAAGAAACGAACAATCCGCCAGCGATTTGGTCGCTGGCGGATTTCATTTGCACTTATGAATTTTTCTTATTGTACTGGACATCAAATTCTTTTCCTTCAAGTGACGGATCCATTGTCAAAGGTTCGCGGCAATGCATGCACATATCGACACGGCCAAGCATTTTTGTATGACGGCCGCAGTTCGGACATTCAACTGGAACAGTTTTCATTGATAAAAGGCCGATCCAGGCATAGACGCCAGTGCTTCCGATGATTGCAACCACACCAAGAAGCATGAAAGTAACCATAATTGCAGGCTGTTCCCTGAAGTAAATACCTATATACATAATAACGATGCCGATGAAGATCAAAGACAGCGCGAAAGTCCGGATACGGTTAATTTTATTTTTATAAGGCTTCATAATTTATTCCTCCTTGCATCAATCATACTATATCATAAACAATGTGAAAAAGTGATTATGCTTTTCTTATGAAGGAATCGGCAAAAATATGTCGAAATAAAGAAAAACGGATCCAGCTTACCGTTAATTAAATGGAAGTTATATTGTGTTGAAGAAGTTTTACGAAATGTACTTGATTCTCCGAAATAACGGGTATACCCGTAAGCATGCTTGAATCTGCAGGGAGTGGTATAGAATGGAACAAATTTTAAGGCCGATTTATCAGGAACGCGCCAGCCAGGAAAGTACGCTTGGCGTAGTACTTGTGGAGAAACGGGAGAAAGTCAGCCCGAGCACAGACACTTTTGACACGATTCTGTTGATAATCACTAAGGAAAATGAAACGCCTGTTTTCACTAAGCATTATACGTATGAACAGAAAAAAGCCGCAATGCACATCATCACTGAAAAACAGCTCCAAAAGTGGCTGCTGCTTGGCACAAACCGAAAAATAGTGGACTGGCTGTTTCACGGTCGGATTATTTATGATCGAAATGAATTTATGGAGAAGTTGATTACCGAACTCAAAGAATATCCGTTTACAGGAAGAAAAATTAAAATGGGGTTAGAATATGCAAAACTGATTCGACGATACCTCGAAGGAAAGTTATTGTTCGAAGAGAAGAATTATCTTGACGCTTATCGCCACGTAATTGAATCATTGCATCATTTGGCGAGACTAGCAGTTTTAGAAAATGGCTTGCCTCCAGAAGTTACAGTGTGGTCTCAAGTCAAAAAAATAGAACCTGCCATTTATAAACTTTATGAAGAATTGACACTGAGTGATGAATCTATTGATAAGAGATTGGAGCTGCTGTTCCTTGCCAGCGAGTTGCTTATTCATTCCCGGACGGCGGATGGAGCACAGCATATCATGGAAGTAATGTCACAAAAGAAGAGTTGGACAATTCAGGAACTTCACGAACAGGAGGAATTAAAAAACTATTCTTCTGACTTAGAAGTATTTATCGAGTATTTGGTCGGGAAAGAAATGATTTTTATCGAAGGGGTCATGACTAAAAGCGATGGGATCTTCCATCGTTATTACTATGTTAAATCTGAAAAGTGAAAAAGGGTATTTCGAACCGGATTGTCTGAAGACAATCCGGTTCTTTCATTAAATAGAGCAAGAATGAAATGGAGAAGTGAATAGTAATTTTTATGGGGAATTTAAAACCTTTTTCATCTTGATATATTTTTTCCTTTTAACCGTTGACAAAACATTGTAATCCGTATTATGATATATCATGTCGCTTCGGCAAGTTAAGTTTTTTAGAATAATAAAAAATGCTTGACTCACAGGAGTAGACGGTGGTAAATTAAAGGAGTCGCTTTTACAGGGCGTTATAACTTGAACCTTGAAAACTGAACAGCAAAACGTCAACAAACAGCAAAGGCCGCGCAAA
>CAZGMW010000299.1:0-2875 GCA_964526895.1 uncultured Planococcus sp.
AATCGGCGGTGTAGCGATGATGACATCTTCCAGACGCACTTTATAATTCGGTTTGACGATTTCGCCGTTGACACGGACTGCCCCGTCTTTCACCCAATTGGTCAGAAAAAGTGTGACCCGCAAATATATTGCGCTGGTACATGGCCATATTCCGCATGATAAAGGAACAATCGAAGCACCGATTGCACGCGATCCGAAAGAACGCCAGAACATGGCTGTTGTGGATAAAGGCAAGCATGCAGTGACGCATTTCCGCGTTCTTGAACGTTTCGGTGATTTCACACTAGTTGAATGCCGTCTTGAAACAGGACGCACGCACCAGATCCGTGTCCATATGAAATACATCGGCTATCCGTTAGTCGGCGATCCGAAATACGGACCGAAGAAAACAATGGATATCGGCGGCCAGGCACTTCATGCAGAAGTAATCGGTTTTGATCATCCGAAAACGGGAGAGTACATGGAATATTCCTCGGAAATGCCTGAGGAATTTGCGGAACTTCTGGAATCTCTTCGCAAGAAGGATTGACAAAACCCGAACTTGTTCTTTATACTTGAAAAAACCAATCGAATAACAACACCTTTAAAAACAGTCCAGAGAGGCTGAGAAGGTATTTACGCAAGCCGGAAGTCTGTCTTTCGAGCTGGAATTTTCTGCGCATATATCCTCCTGCCCTCTGGCAGGAGGTTTTTTATTTGCCTAAAAGGAGAGAAGAATATGGTAGAAAAAGCGGATATACTGGACGAACAGGCAATGGCAAGAGCCATTACCCGAATCGCCCATGAGATTATCGAACGCAATAAAGGAATCGACGACATCATCTTAGTCGGCATCAAAACCCGCGGAGCATTCATCGCCAAGCGGCTCGCGGAAAAAGTGGAGAAAATTGAAGGCAAGGCGATCAAAACGGGTGAGCTCGATATCACGTTATACCGGGACGACTTAAGCGTCAAAAGCACAAACAATGAACCACTGGTACAGCAGGTTGATATCAACCACAGCATCGAAGGCCAGAAAGTGGTGCTGATCGACGATGTGCTTTACACAGGCCGGACAGTGCGTGCCGCAATGGATGCAGTGATGGACATTGGCAGACCGGCACAGATTCAATTGGCGGTGTTGATCGACCGGGGACACCGGGAGCTGCCGATCCGCTCGGATTATGTCGGCAAGAACATCCCGACTTCAAGCAATGAACGCATCGTGGTGGAGATGAAAGAAAGCGACGGCAAAGACCGCGTAGCCATACACGAATAGTAGAGAGAGACGGGGGAGAAAGTTGTGAGCGAAGCAGTACTCGATATTCAGGATAAACCAAAAACCGGCCAGTGGATTTCACTGAGCCTGCAGCATATGTTCGCCATGTTCGGGGCAACGATTCTTGTTCCGCAACTGGTCGGCTTGAGCCCGGCAATCGCGCTTTTGACAAGCGGTATCGCCACTATCATTTTTGTACTGATCACTCAATTCAAAGTCCCGGCTTATCTGGGATCATCATTCGCCTTTATCGTGCCGATACAGGTTGCAACCGAATCAGGCGGCATCGGCTCAGCAATGATCGGTGCGATGTTCGTTTCCGCTGTGTACGCAATCGTATCGCTGATCATCTGGAAAACCGGTTATCTCTGGCTGATGAAAATTTTACCGCCTATTGTAGTCGGACCGGTCATCATCGTGATTGGATTGGCTTTAGCAGGGACTGCCGTAGATATGGCAATGACGATTCCCGCAGCAAACAATACTTCTGAATACAGCTTACTGCACTTTTCAGCAGCAATCGTCACTTTGCTCACTGCCATCATTTGCACGATTTACTTCAAGAACATTATCTCCCTGATGCCAATCCTTATCGGTTTGCTTGTGGGTTATGCCTACTCGGCAGCAATCGGAATCATTGACTTTACGAGAATCGGGGAAGCAAGCTGGTTTGCGGTGCCGGACTTTTTGATACCAGGTGTGGATTATTCTTTCCAAGTCACACCGACATTATTGTTCATCATGGTGCCGATCGCCATCGTAACGATATCGGAACACATCGGCCACCAATTGGTTCTTGGTAAAATTGTAGACCGGAATTACATAAAAGATCCGGGTCTTCACCGCTCAATACTGGGTGACGGCATCGGAACATTTATTTCTTCATTAATCGGCGGACCGCCGAAAACGACATACGGCGAAAACATTGGCGTCTTGGCCATTACCCGCGTATACAGCGTGTACGTCATTCTTGGTGCAGCGGTATTTGCCATCGTCTTCTCATTCGCAGGGAAATTGATGGCCGCCATCGAAACGATTCCGACCGCTGTGCTTGGCGGAATCTCGATCCTGCTGTTTGGGATCATCGCTTCATCCGGTTTGCGGATGCTGGTGGATAACAACATCGACTTCGGCGATAAACGCAATCTGGTCATTTCATCGGTCATCCTGGTCATCGGGATCGGCGGGGCAAGACTGGAATTCAGCGAAACCTTCGTTATTGAAGGAATGGCGCTGGCGGCAATCATCGGAGTGATCCTGAACCTGGTGCTGCCGGGACTTGAAAAGCAAGAACTTGACGACGGAACTGAATAAACACCTTTTAATGAATGTCCAGAGAGGCATGGAAAGGGTTGAATGATAAGGGCGAAGTATGCCCTTGTTTCCTCACACCTTCCTGCTCTCAGGAAGGTGTTTTTTTACGAAAGGGGACAAGAATATGCCGAATTTATTGACCATGAATACCTTGACGAATGAAACGATTCTGAACTTGATCGATCGGGCGGCTGCTTTTGAAAAAGGTGAGGAGCTGAAACTAGGGGGGACAATCGCCAATTTGTTTTTTGAACCGAGCACCCGCACAAAGATGAGTTTTGAAATGGCGGAGCATAAACTGGG
>CAZGMW010000300.1:0-2874 GCA_964526895.1 uncultured Planococcus sp.
CCCTTTCCAGGGATGGGAGGCTTTTTATTATGCTTACAGGAGGAATTATGATGGATTATAAAGACACGTTATTAATGCCGAAAACAGATTTTCCGATGCGTGGCAATTTGCCGAACCGGGAACCCGAAATGCAAGCGAAGTGGGAAGAAATGGAAATCTATAAAAAAGTACAGGAACGGACGAAAGATATGCCGTTCTTCGTACTTCATGACGGGCCGCCTTACGCCAATGGCGATTTGCATATGGGCCATGCGCTGAACAAAGTGCTGAAAGACATGATTGTGCGTTCGCGTTCAATGATGGGCTTCAACGCACCTTACGTTCCGGGCTGGGACACACACGGTCTGCCGATCGAACAGGCTTTGACCAATAAAGGCGTGAACCGCAAAGAAATGACATTGGCGGAATTCCGCAAGTTATGCGAAGAATACGCTTATGAGCAAATCGACAGCCAGCGCAGCCAGTTCAAACGCATTGGTGTACGCGGCGACTGGGAAAATCCTTACGTCACATTAAAACCTTCTTATGAAGCACGCCAAATTGAAGTGTTTGGTGCGATGGCCAATAAAGGCTATATCTACAAAGGCTTAAAACCGGTTTATTGGTCTCCTTCAAGTGAATCGTCACTTGCAGAAGCTGAAATCGAATACCACGATAAAAAATCACCATCCATCTATGTTTCATTCGCGGTGACTGACGGAAAAGGCGTTCTTGCTGAAGGAACGAAATTGATCATCTGGACGACGACTCCATGGACGATTCCTGCAAACCTCGGAATCACGGTGCATGAGAAACTGGATTATGTGGAAGTGGAAGTGAAAGGTTCACTTTACGTCATTGCGCGTGAATTGTTGGACGACGTAGCTTCTGAACTTGGCTGGGAAGATCATAAAGTTGTACGCGAAATGAAAGGTGCGGAACTGGAAAATATTCTTGCGAAGCATCCGTTATATGACCGTACTTCACTGGTTATGCTGGGAGACCATGTTACCGTCGATTCCGGTACTGGCTGTGTCCATACCTCGCCAGGCCACGGGGAAGATGACTTTTTGGTCGGCAAGAAATACGGTCTTGATGTCTTATGCCCGGTCGACGAACGCGGCGTCCTGACAGAGGAAGCGCCAGGATTCGAAGGTCAATTTTATGAAAAAGCCAATAAAACGATTACTGAAGCATTGGATGAAGCCGGTGCTTTGGAAAAATTATCATTCATCACGCATTCGTATCCGCATGACTGGCGTACAAAAAAACCGGTCATCTACCGTGCAACGGCACAATGGTTCGTATCGATCGATGCGTTCCGCGATAATATTCTGAAAGCGATCAAAGAAACATCGTTTACACCTGCATGGGGCGAAACGCGTCTTTTCAATATGCTGCGCGACCGTGGGGACTGGAATATTTCCCGCCAACGTGTTTGGGGTGTGCCGATTCCAGTGTTTTACGCCGAAAATGGTGATCCGATCATCACTGAAGAAACAATCGCACATATTGCCGGTTTGTTCCGAGAAAACGGTTCGAACGTTTGGTTCGAACGTCCGGCTGCAGAACTTTTGCCGCCAGGATTCGAACATCCAAGCAGCCCGAACGGCATTTTCACAAAAGAATTGGATATCATGGATGTCTGGTTCGATTCAGGGTCATCTCATCAGGCAGTGCTGGATGAGCGCGACGATCTGCAATATCCGGCTGATCTTTATCTTGAAGGATCTGACCAATATCGCGGCTGGTTCAACTCCTCGTTGACAACAAGTGTAGCGATTAACGGAATCGCGCCATATAAAGGCGTATTGAGCCACGGCTTTACACTCGACGGCAACGGCCGCAAAATGAGTAAGTCTCTCGGCAACGTCATCGTTCCTGCAAAAGTCATGAACCAGATGGGTGCTGATATTCTGCGCCTATGGGTGGCGTCAGTTGACTATACGGCTGATGTCCGCGTGTCTGATGAAAACTTCAAACAAGTTTCAGAAGTATACCGCAAAATCCGCAACACGCTGAAATTCCTTCACGGAAATCTTGCTGATTTCAATGAAAAAGAAGATCGCGTCGCTTATGAAGACATGCGTGAAATGGATCAGTATATGGCAATGAAATTGCAAAAAATGATTGAGACCGCCCGTAAAGGTTATGAGAATTACGAGTTTGCGACAATCTATAATGCTTTGAACAATTATTGCGCGAACGATTTGAGTTCATTCTATCTGGATGTGGCAAAAGATGTCGTTTATATCGAAGCAGCAGACCATCCGCACCGCCGTGCAATGCAGACGGTCATGTTCGATTCATTGATGGCTATCCTGAAATTGGCTTCGCCGATCATTCCGCATACGGCTGATGAAATGTGGTCGTATCTTGGATTTGTAGAAGAGGACAGTGTCCAATTGACGGACTTCCCTGACGTTGTTGAAAACAATGGCTTCAAGGATCTTGAAGTGAAGTGGGAGAAATTCATGGATGTCCGCGATGATGTCCTGAAAGCATTGGAAGAAGCGCGTGCAGCGAAGACAATCGGTAAATCGCTGGAAGCAAAAGTTACGGTTTACGGTTCAGAAGAAACGAAAAATCTTCTGGCGTCTGTCGATGACAATGTAGCGCAGCTATTGATCGTCTCCAATTATGAATTCGGCGGGTCGCCTGAAAATGCGCCGGCTGATGCTCTTGTCTTAAACAACGTAACTGTAGCAGTCCAAAAATCACAAGGTGAAAAATGTGAACGCTGCTGGACAATCTCTGACAAAATCGGTGAAAGCGAAGCCCATCCGACGCTATGCCCGAGATGTGCGGATGTTGTGGAGAAGCATTACAGCTAAGGTTAGTTATATAAAAGCAATTTTGTAACGCTTCGGCGCTTTGGACAAGGCTTTCACAATA
>CAZGMW010000301.1:0-2872 GCA_964526895.1 uncultured Planococcus sp.
GTAAGCGATCGGGATTTAAAAGATGCACTTCCATCCCGTTTTACTGAATCACCTAAAGGTGCTCCCTATCTTAAGACTGTAGACAAAATCATGACACGTAATCCTGTAACAGCCCACCCTATGGATTCAGTCGAAGAAATTGCGATGGTATTTTATGAACAGCAAATCGGGTGTCTTCCAGTAGTCAGCGGCGGAAAGTTAGCCGGTTTCATCACTGAAACCGACCTGCTGTATACATATATCGAATTGACTGGCACCCACCAACCCGGATCTCAAATCGAGATCCGCGTACAAAATCGTTCAGGTGTCCTGTTTGAAGTATCGGAAATTTTCTATCGGCACAAAATCAATGTTCTCAGTGTATTGGTTTATCCTGATAGAGAAAAAAAGGAAAATAAAATTCTTGTTTTCCGAGTCCAAACAATGAATCCCCTGCCACTCATTAATGACTTACGCAAAGAAGGTTTTGATGTCTTATGGCCAAACATGCCGCAAATCAACGAATGAAACATGCAGTATTCATCTATTCCGAAGATCAATTGGGCTATAAATTCTCTGAAACCCATCCATTCAACCAAAAGCGGCTCGTTCTGACAATCGACCTGCTCCGAGAAATGAATGCGCTTTCAGAAGATTTGATTGTACCTGCACGAATCGCCACTGATGAGGAATTGCTGCTGGCACATGATCAGCGGTACATTGATATAGTAAAAAAAGCCAGTCATGGCGAAATCACATCAGCGGCCGGGGAAAGTTACGGTATAGGAACGGAAGATACACCCATATTCGAAAATATGCATGAAGCCAGCGCTCGTCTTGTAGGTGGAACCTTGACCGCAGTCGATTATGTGATGGAAGGCAAAGCCCAGCATGCTTTGAATTTGGGTGGCGGACTGCACCATGGTTTCCGTGGCAAGGCATCGGGATTTTGTATATACAATGACAGTTCGGTGGCCATCAATTATCTGAAACAGAAATACGGCGCCAGAGTTCTTTACATTGATACCGATGCCCATCATGGAGATGGAGTCCAATGGTGTTTCTACGATGATCCAGATGTGTGCACCGTCTCAATCCATGAGACGGGACGCTATTTGTTTCCAGGCACAGGCAATATCAATGAGCGGGGCAACGGGCAAGGATATGGCACATCTTTCAACTTTCCAATCGACGCTTTTACAGAAGACGAATCGTTTCTTGAAGTCTACCGTACAGCCATGAAAGAAATCATGGAGCATTTTAAACCTGATGTAATCCTTTCTCAAAATGGCGCTGATGCCCATTATCTTGATCCATTGACACATCTTTATGGAACTATGGACATCTACCGGGAAATCCCCAAAATTGCACATGAGCTTGCGCATGAATATTGCGACGGCAAATGGATTGCAGTAGGTGGAGGCGGTTATGATATTTGGCGTGTTGTTCCTCGCGCCTGGTCTTATCTTTGGATGGAAATGAATGATATTCCTCTGCCAACTGGAAACCTCCCATTAAAGTGGCTGGAAAAATGGCAAGCTGAATCTCCGGTTGCACTTATCAAGACTTGGGAAGATCCAAGCGATATGTATGAACCAATACCTCGAAAAGAAGAGATTACAGAAAAAAATCAGCAGATGCTGGAAAAAGCGCTCTATATTATTCGCCATACGCAGAAAAATCTTTAAAGCAATTTTAAAAAGCTGCACCGGAAAAAATCCGGTGCAGCTTTTTGCTGTTTTAGCCAATCAATTATCGTTTTTAGTGGATTGACGCTCTTCAATGCGATAAGGGAGAATCACTTGATTTTCATCAATTTCTTCTTTATTCATGTATTTGGTCAACAATCGCATAGAGACCGCTCCGATATCATATAAGGGCAACGCCACAGAACTTAGCATCGGACGCGCCATACGCGCAAGCTTAGAGTTTTCATAGCTGATGATTTCTACATCCTCAGGTATCCGTTCGCCTTCTTCCTCCACCTGATGGATGACGCCGATCGACATTTCATCATTGCTGACAAAATATGCTGTCGGTTTATGAGGTTTCAACTCTATAACGGCTTCCATACCCTCGTCGTAGGAATTATTGCATTCGACTACAAGTTCCGGTTTGAATTCGATACCAGCATCAGCCAGCGCTTCACGGTATGCTTTCATTTTAAAATCTCTATTTATTTTAGAAGTTAAAGGCCCTGAAATGAATGCAATGCTCTTGTGTCCATTATCAATTAATTTCTTCACAGCTTCGTATGCTGCCCCGTAGTAATCAATATTGACCGAAGCAATCTTTCCGCTCTCGTCAATTGAGCCGGCAAGTACAATCGGTGTCGGTGACCGTTCCAATTCATGGAGTAATTCAGGCGTGATGACATCACTCATGAACACGATGCCATCGACTTGCTTGCCAAGCATCGTTTCAAGAAGCTGTAATTCCTTATTTTCGTTTTGATCTGAGTTGGAGAGAATAATATTATAACGGTACATGGTTGCAATATCTTCAATTCCCCGTGCGAGTTCCGAGTAGGTACTGTTGGAAATATCGGGTATAATGACGCCCACTGTAGTGGTCTTTTTGCTGGCGAGTCCCCTTGCTACCGCATTCGGACGATAACCCAATTCTTCAATTACTTTTAATACTTTCTTCCTTGTGGCCGGCTTAACGTTCTGGTTTCCATTTACTACACGCGAAACCGTCGCCATGGAAACGTTCGCTTCTCTTGCCACATCATAAATCGTTACGGTCATGCAAGCGCCCTCTTTCCCTTTTCTTCAATCATACGCCAAAAACTTTATGTATATCAACTATATATAGAGAGAATCTTATTTTAAGTAAGCCATTATTCTGTAAAACAGCCCTGATTTCCTGGGAAAGAGGGCGCTTGCATGAC
>CAZGMW010000302.1:0-2866 GCA_964526895.1 uncultured Planococcus sp.
GGCAATTTCTCCGGCCATCGACACAATCCGCTCGAGCTTTTGCGACCGCGGCAGAATCTCTTCCGCGGTCGTGAACGGTTCTTTGAGGTAAAGAGCCGGGTGATTGCATAATTGCTTCAGCTTGCTGAGCATTTTCAGCACCAGGCCTTTTTTCTCGAAGCCGGTCAAGGTTTCCATTTTTTCGACAGTGTCCTGTACGAGTCCTTCGTACAGGGCAGCCTGCTCCGGAGTCAATGGGCAATATTCAAGCTGCTCCTGTTTTTCCGGGAGGTTCAACTGAAGTTCGGGATCTTTTTTAGTGCGCCGCAGCAGGAAAGGCTGGATGCGCTGACGCAATTTTTCTTTCGCTTCTTCCGATTCATCCCGTTCAATCGGAATCATGAACGTTTCCTGGAATTGCTTGATGCGGTATAAATAGCCTTTATTGATGAAATCGAAAATCGACCACAGTTCGGAAAGGCGGTTTTCAATCGGTGTGCCGGTCAGCGCAATGTGATGCTGGCCTTTAAAACGTCGGATGGTGCGCGATTGTTTCGTGTACATATTCTTGATATTCTGCGCCTCATCAAGTGTGATGCTGGTCCAGGGAATGTCCTGCATTTCCTCGGCGTCCGATGAAGCAATGCCGTAGGTGGACAGCACGATATCCGGCTGTTCCGTTTCAAGGAATTTAGAGAAGTCCTCGGCTTTCGGACGGACCGGGCCATAATGCATATAGACCTTCAAATCCGGAGCAAAGCGTTCGAGTTCTTTTTGCCAGTTGCCGAGCACGGAAGTCGGACAGACAATCAAAGAAGGCTGCGCCTGGTTCTCTGAATGGACGTGCAGCAGATAGGCGATCAATTGGACCGTTTTACCGAGCCCCATGTCATCCGCCAGGCAGAGCCCGAAACCTTCTTGACGCATAAAGACAAGATAATCAAAGCCTGTTTTCTGATAAGGCCGCAATTCGGTATTCAGGTTTTCAGGAATTGCTGTTTGCGGAAGGTCCCGTTTATCGAGCAATTTGTCCAACAGTATTTTTAATGATTTGTTCAAGTTAAATTCAACGAGTGGATCGTCTTCCTCGGCTGCTTCTTCCAGCATGATTTCGGGTACGTTCTGGAACAGCATATCTTTGATGGTCCAATCGGCGTCATCCGCTTCATCGATCATTTTGCGCAATTGCATCAGTAAATTCGAGTCGACCCGCACCCACTCATTGCCGATGCGGATAAATTCTTTATTCTCGGAAACAAGCCTTTCGAAATCCTGCATGCTGAGGTCATGGCCATTCAATGAAAACTGCCAGTCAAAGCGGATGATCTGATCCAGCCCCACCACAGATGCTTTTTTGGCAGGCGAGTGGACATTGGCTTTTACGCGCACTTTCGATTCCTGTACAGTCTGCAGCCAGGAAGGGATCGAAACTTCGATGCCGAATGCCTGCAGGATATCCGTATCGCTGCGCAGAAATTGAAGGACTTCTGCATCTGTCCATTCGGCACGGTAAAGCATAGTTTCATCGAAACTTTCAACCGAAGGGCAGAGGCTGAGAATCAGCGCCTGCTTTTCCGCTATTTCCGCATGGCGGCTGCGCCATTTCTCAGGCAGCACCCTTTCAAGCGGCTCATCCATCCGTCGTTTGGAAGGCGTCCAATAAACACTGCCGCGTTTTGAACGAAGCGCCACTTTGAACGACCAATCCGGCGTTTCATCGGGTTCGCTCAGCTGGACAGCGATGACATAATCATCAGCCGCTTCCAGTCCGTCCCACCCGGCTTGTTGGATGAAGTGTTGGATATAAGGCAATTGCGCTGCAGTCAAGCCCTTTTGACGAAGCTGTTGGCTGATCGTATCGCTTAAGAAAGCTTGGATATCCGAATCTCCGTATTTACTGTCGATGAGGATATCTTCGCCTTCTACGGTAACGTGTTGCCATAAATCGGGATCATTCAAAGAATCCGATACTTTTTCGGCCAAATCAAGCCATGCGGAATCATCGGCAGTCTGTCCTTTGAAAACGACATAATGATGGCCGTCGCCTTTGAACAACCTGACAAAGTCTGCCGGAGACAGCACAAGATCGAGACCGTCCGTTTCTGATTTCAAGCCGAAGAAGCTGTCTTTGTCCATAAAATATAAAAAGGGAGACCAAATTTCAGGAGGGATCCGATTACCGGTTTCATTGATGGCCTGAATCCGGAAGCTGTCTCCTTTTGTGACTTTTAAATAGTAGATGCGGCTTCCTTCTGTTTGGAATTGAGTCATACCAGATTTCCTTTCTCAATCTCTTCCTGCAAAGCCCGGAGGCGTTTATTCTGTGTGCGGATTTCTTTCATATAAGATTTCCAAAACTCCATCTGATCACTCTTTTTGCAGGCGGATTTCATCTTTTTCCAGATGCGCACGGCCTGCTTATAGCTGGCTCTGCTGCGTTCATCCAGATGGGACATCGCATAACGATGGTAAAGCGGCAGGGCATAATCCGGCGCCGCATCTTGCACTTCCTTCAAACCGCATTCTTCAGCGAAATACAAAGGTGAACGATGCATATGGTGAAGCTCCGCCCATTGCTTGTACATACCTTTTTCAATCAGATAAGTGGAATAGGCCGGCAATCCGTAATGGCCGAATTGGCGGAACAAATCTTCCCAGTCCGTTTCGCTTAAGTGGATCTGGGAGAAAAGACGGCTCAATGTCCGGACATACTGGTGACGGTATTGTGTGTACAGCCCTTCAAACAGGAAAGTTTTCACATGCGGTTTGATTGCCAGCAAAATCACTTCCAAAGCTTGATTGTTCTGTTCTTCTTCAGCCAGAATCGCCAACTGGACCCAATCATGGGCTTCATTTGGCAGAATTTTTTTCAGTTCAAATGATTCCT
>CAZGMW010000303.1:0-2864 GCA_964526895.1 uncultured Planococcus sp.
ATTAGACCCGGCATAGTCATTGCCGGGTCTGATTTTTGAACTAAAAAGGAGGAGTAAAGATGCCAGATATTCATTTGATTCCATATCGTATTGAAGAAATTTCATCGAAAGCGCCTCAGATTCCAGAGGGTGTGCGCATGATACAGGCGCCGGCTGTGTGGGAAGCGGCAAAAAAAGGAAAGGGAAATGTCATTGCAATATTGGATACCGGCTGTCAGCCCGATCACCCGGACCTTAAAGACCGGATTATTGAAGGAAGGAATTTCACTGCAGATTTCAACGGGGATCCGGCCAATTTCGACGACAATAACGGCCATGGTACCCATGTAGCCGGAACAGCGGCTGCCTCGCATCAAGGAAATGGTGCAATAGCGGGTGTAGCTCCAGAGGCACATTTGCTCATTTTAAAAGTGCTGAGCGGAGAAGGGAATGGTGATTATGCCGGGATCATCAACGGCATCCATTACGCAGTGGACTGGACCGGTCCGAACGGCGAAAAGACCAGCGTCATTTCGATGTCGCTTGGCGGTCCACAAGATATTCCGGAACTGTATGAAGCGGTAAAACGGGCAGTGGATGCCGGAATTCCGGTTGTTTGTGCCGCTGGCAACGAAGGCGACGACAGTCCGCAAACCGATGAATTCGCTTATCCGGGCGCTTACGGAGAAGTCATTCAAGTCGGGGCGGTCGACTTCGGGCGGAAAATCGCACCCTTCAGCAATACCAATAACGAGATTGATCTAGTGGCTCCGGGAACTGATATTTATTCCGCGTATCCAGGCAGTAAATACGCCAGCCTTTCCGGAACTTCCATGGCCGCGCCACATGTTTCAGGCGCATTGGCCCTGATTAAGAACATCGCAGAAGATGAATTCGCCCGCGAACTGACGGAAGCGGAACTCTATGCGCAGCTGGTGCGGCGAACGGTTCCTCTAGGGTACCCGAAAACTGCGGAAGGAAACGGTTTATTGGCCTTGGATATCTTGAGGAAGTTCGAACAATTATTTAAATTATTCAATTCATCATATGGTATAGCATTGCCGGAGGATAAAGAATCATAAGATAAAGGAAACTTTCAATTCAGCGAAATAAAGACAACAAATTCCCGTGAAATTCATTATTGTGGTAGAATTTCATCATGTGATTTATTTAGCTGGCGCCCAAAAGAGGAAGCGCGGGAAAGAGCAGGTGCACTAATGATTGTTGGAATAGATGCCGGAGGTACGCTGGTTAAAGTGGCGTATACCGAAAATGGAACGCTGAACTTTGCTAAATATCCGATTGCGGAAATTCAACAGGTGGCCGATTGGGTAAACGGATTGGGCGATGCTGATATTTGCCTTACCGGAGGAAAGTCAGGTGTCCTGCTTTCTTTATTGGAAAAAAAAGTGCGGGAAATGGTTGAATTTGAAGCCACGCATTTAGGGGTGCAATTCCTGTTGAAAAGGATGGGCCGGAATGATGATTCCTATCTTTTAACGAATGTCGGCACCGGAACTTCCATTCATTGTGTCGAGAACAACCAGCAGGAACGTGTCGGCGGTACCGGGATTGGAGGCGGCACATTAGTCGGTTTAAGCCGGTTATTGACCGGGGTCGTGGATTTCGAAGAAATGGTTGCACTGGCACGTCTTGGTTCCCGGGACCGTATCGATTTGAAAGTCAAACATATCTACGAAGGCAAAACGCCACCGATCTCCGGCGAGCTGACTGCCAGCAATTTCGGCAATAAGATTTTTGAAATTGCTGACGAGCTGTCCAAAGAGGAATTGCTTGCAGCGGTCATCGGCTTAGTCGGGGAAACCGTCAGCACCATCAGCGTGCAGGCAGCGAAGCCCTGCAAAAATTCCACCATCATTTACATCGGCTCTTCGTTCTATCATAACCCGCTGCTGAAAGAAGTAGTGGAAAGTTATACGGTTTTAAGAGGCGCTGTGCCGCTGTTTCTGGAAAACGGTGAATTTTCCGGAGCTGTCGGAGCAATGTCGGTGATGCAGTAGAAAAAGAGTAAGTGTTCATAAATATATCTAAAATAAAAAGAACGTTCGTAAAGTGCTTTGGCACATTTACGAACGTTCTTTTTCTGGGTTTTTGAACAGTTTTGGGGATTTTGTAAAAGTACATTTTACAAAAGAATTTTATTTACTAATGATAATTGATAACTTGTAATTTACAAACTCACTCAATCCAACCAGAAATTCATCGAGTACTTCGTTGGATGGGAATTTGCATTCAAGGAGGTAACAGCTGTCCCCACTGATTTTATAATTTTGAATGACAAAAGGAGCTTGTGTTTTTATATAGGAAAGATATGGTTCGTGATGGTTGCTTTTCATAATCACGCTAATCATTGCATGAACAAGATAACCCAGCTTCAGCTGATTCACTCTAATGGTATATCCTTCAATGATGCCTGCAGTTTCCAATTTTTCCACCCGTGCTGAAGTGGCGGGACTGCTTAAATGGACCCTTTCACTCAACTCTTTCATGGTGATTCGGCTATTTTTGGAAAGTTCATCCAAAATCCGCAAATCCGTCTGATCCACTACTTTTTCAATTCCTTTCGTATATAAAGTCAAAGCGGCAAAAGACTTTATTTATTCTATGTAAATTCGAGTTGGCTTTAGTATACAATGGTTGGACATCAAACAAAAGGAGTTGGAATTATGAACATCCACCACATTCGCAACGCTACATTGGTTGTGGACTATGCAGGGAAAAAGTTTTTAGTTGATCCATTTTTAGCGGAGAAAGGTACTCTTCCGCCTTTTCCGAATTCAGCAAGACAAGACCAGCACAATCCGTTTGTCAGCTTACCCGTTTCAATTGATGACATAATTGCCGGTGTGGATGCACTGATTGTG
>CAZGMW010000304.1:0-2849 GCA_964526895.1 uncultured Planococcus sp.
TGCTGGCACATCTTCTCCGAAGTCATCCGCTACGTCAGGGTTCAAATCACCGAATGTCTTGGTAATCAATGGTGTCCAGATAGGTCCAGGGGCGATGCCGTTCACCGCAATTTCTTCCCGTACAAGGCGCCTTGCCAAAGAACGGGTCATTGCCACCATTGCGCCATTCGCACCTGAATAATCGATCAGATCCGAATGGCCGCGATAGGCATTGATGGACGCAGTATTGATGATGCGCGCCCCTCTTTTCAGATGAGGCAACGCCGCTCTCACCAAATAAAACATCGCAAAAGCTTTGATTTCGAAAGTCTTGAGCATCTGTTCATCTGTGATATCCAGCGGCGAAGTTTGAGGATACTGATAGCCTGCATTGTTGACGACGATATCAAGCCGGCCATAAGATTCAAGCGTAAATTGGACAATCTTTTCGCATTCGGCCGATTTCCCCAAATCCCCTTGGAACGCTTTTGCATCGCCGCCGTATTTTTCAATTGTCTGCAAAGTCGCATTGGCACCTTCTTCATTGCCTTTATAACCAATCACGACTTTAGCGCCTTCTTTCGCGTAGGCTATAGCCACCGCCTGGCCGATGCCACTGCTGGCGCCGGTGATAATCGCCACTTTCCCTTCCAGCGCACCACTTGCTTTATAATCGGCCAAATCTGTATTATCGAATGATTTATCCGCCATCTCATCACCTTTTCTTTGATTGTTTGCGATTTAATTTTACGGTCACTTTACGGCAAGATTTTTCGTCAAGCCCTGGTAAAGCTTCTCATATGCTTCTGCAGACTGTTTCCAGGAATAATCCGCTTCCATCCCATTCTTTTTGATCGCTTCCCAGTGTCCGGATTCCTGATAAAGTGTCAGCGCCCGTTTCACCGCTTCAGTGAAAGGTATGTTTTGGGCAAAGTCACTCAGAAAACCGTTGCCCGTTCGGCTATCGCGGTCATATTCAATGACTGTATCTTTCAAGCCGCCTGTTTTATTGGCTACAGGAACGGTGCCGTAACGCATTGAAATGAGCTGGCTTAAACCACACGGTTCAAAATGGGAAGGCATCAGAAAGATATCGGCCCCTGCATAAAGCTGATGTGCCAGATCTTCATCGAATCCGATATATGCCGCCACTTTATCCGGGAACTGTTTAGCCAATTGCACAAAAAAGTCTTCATATTTCTCTTCTCCTGAACCAAGAAGGATAAACTGCATGTCATTGGCTTGCAGCAATTCAGGCAATGATTTCTCCAGAATATCGATTCCTTTTTGGCCAGCCAACCTTGAAATCATGATGGTAAGCGGAATATTCCCTTTTACCGGTAAGCCCATTAGCGATTGTGCCTTGCGCTTGTTTACCGCTTTTTCCTCAATTGACGAGTAGTCATATTCCATTTCAATCACCAGATCGGTGGCAGGGTTGTAAAATTTCGTGTCCAATCCGTTAAGGATTCCTGTCAGATCATCTCTGCGTTCTTTGAGAACCTCTTCCAACCCTTCTCCGTATTGAGCTGTCAAGATTTCATCCCGGTAACTTGGACTGACGGTCGTCACTTTATCGGCATAGGAAATGCCGGTTTTGAGCATATTGTATTTCCCGTTCCATTCAACGGAAGAAAGGTCGAACCCATTTTCTTCACATTCAAATCCTTTTGTGAAAACAGTTGTCGGAAAGACACCCTGAAATTGAAGATTGTGTATCGTCAAAACTGTTTTAACGCCTTCCCCAATCTTCTTGAAACGGCTGTCTTCTTTTATCAACAAAGGAATGATGGCTGTGTGCCAATCATGTACATGTAGGACATCCGCTTGTACTTTCATTTTTTCCATAGCCATCAGGACCGCATTGCTGAAAAAGTTAAAACGATCACCATCATCCGGCTCGCCATATATTTTGGACCGTCCGAAATACTCCTGATTTTCCAAGAATAAATAACGGATATTTTCTTCATTGTATTGATGGGCAGTGCATGTTTTAGTTTCTCCGCCAAAAGAAACGGAAATTTCTTCGAGCAATGAAAAGTGCTGAACAAATTCCTCCGCAATCACACTGTATTTAGGCAAGAATACCGTAACGTCATGGTCATTCTTCGCTAATTCTTTTGGCAATGCACCAATTACGTCAGCCAGCCCTCCTGTTTTTGCAAAAGGAACACATTCTGCCGCTGCCATAACAATTTTCATAAGACTTCTCCCTCCGACACTATACTGCCCTTGCGGATGACCACCGGTTTTTCTTTTGTCCCGTGGACGACACTGCCGGCTTTCACACGTACATCTTTATCCGCAATCACATACAGCAAGTCGCAGTTTTCTTCTATCACACATTTTTGCATGACGATGCAACTTTCAAGCTTGGAGTTTTTGCCGATTTCAACAGCCCGACTCAGAATACTGTCGCTGATTTGCCCTTCCAATAAGCTTCCGTTCGCAACCAGCGACCGTTTAACATTGGATTCTTTCAAATACTTGGTCGGCGGCTCATCTTTGACTTTCGTATAAATCGGTCTGTCGGGCAGAAATAGTTGGCGCCACGTACTTTCGGACAATAACGCCATTGATTCATTGAAATAACTTTCCATTGAATTGATCAAAACGAAATAGCCTTCATACTCATATTGGGCGAAGGTATACGGCTTCTTCTTCAGATTCACAATATCTTCAACACTGACAACCCGATTTTCCCGGAAAGTCTTGATCATTTCCATCAATAATTCTTTGGATAATATATACGATTTCATGCATTCCCCGTCCCGCACCGCTTCGGTAATATCAGCCCCGGATGCCAGATGCGCATCCAGCATATCGTTGTAATCCAATTGCGAAATGGAAAAAGCACTTGTCACCATGAC
>CAZGMW010000305.1:0-2844 GCA_964526895.1 uncultured Planococcus sp.
AAGCAATAATGAAGATGGAATAGCAGAATTATTGATTGACCGCTTGAATTTGAAAATATCCATCAATTTCTCATCGTGATGATGAACATAAACATCGTCCAGTACTTCAGCGACAATGTTGTGGAAATTGAAATCATGCATCGACTCAACGACTTCGTGCACTGTTTCCAGTCCAATAGGTGTATGGAACCTGCCCCAGTTATCATCGGTTGGGTGATGGACAAACGCTCCGTTAAAATTGATTATGGGAGTTTTCAAACCAAGTTCTTTATAATAAGGTTCACTCGAACGGTATGGTCGGCCAGTGGCGATCATGACTTGATGACCCGCCTCCATCGCTTTGGCCAATGTGATTTTCGTTTTTTGCGATATGACTTTCTGGTCTGTCAATAAAGTTCCGTCCAGGTCGAGAACGATTAAATGCTGTTTCATTTTAAACGGCTCCTTTCTATATATATACAGTTTAGCTATAAGAAGAAGGGTTAGTCAAAAAATCTTGAGTCGAAGTCCTTCTATATAAATGCTTTATCAATACTTATCATATGAAAAATCACCGAAATATTGGTAGGATTAAACAAAAGGGGGAAGCAGCTAGTGAAAATCATTAAGGAAATATGGGAGGGCATCCCATTGTTGCACGTCACTCCGGACGATGCTGCAGAGAAGGAGCTTCCAACGGTCATCTTTTTACATGGCCATATGAGCGCGAAAGAACATAATCTCCATTATGCTTACCAACTGGCAGACAAAGGCATGCGTGTTCTAATGCCAGATGCGCATCTGCATGGCGAAAGAGAAGAAGGACAGGATGCGATCCAATTGAGTTTGCGCTTTTGGGAAATCGTTCTTACTTCTATAGAAGAGATTGGCACATTACATAAAATAGCGAAGCAAAAAAAATTGGTGAAAGGGGAGGCGGCTTTAGCGGGAACTTCCATGGGAGGCATCACCACTCTCGGCGCATTGACTGTCTATCCCTGGATACCGTCGGCTGCTGTCATGATGGGCGCTGCAAATTATGTCGAACTTGCAAACGCCCAGATGTCCCAATTTGAAACACGCGGCTTCTCTTTGCCGATTACCGAAGAGGAGCGGGCCAATATGCTGACAACATTGGCCCAATTCGATGGCACGAAAAAAATCGAGTCTTTCAATAATCGCCCGCTATTTTTCTGGCACGGTGAGCAGGATACGATTGTGCCGTTCGGTCCGACGCATGATTTTTATAAAAAATTGAAAGCCACCTATAATGCGCCGGATGAAAAGTTGGTGTTCCTTCGTGAAATGGAAACAGGGCACGCAGTAAGCCGTCCGAGTATGCTCGCTGCTACAGAATGGCTGACTGAGCAATTGAAACAATAAGCGTGTCGATTTCATTCCAACGGAAAATTTGTTAAGATGGGATTAATAGAAAAAGGAGGGATTGTCATGGATCAAGATATGAAAGACAGCATGATGGGGGCACTAGAAACAGTAATCGACCCTGAACTGGGCGTTGATATTGTAAACTTGGGCCTTGTATATGACGTTGAGTTATCTGAAGATGGATTTGCAGTGGTTACAATGACTTTAACTTCAATGGGTTGTCCAATGGGACCTCAAATTGTTCAAATGGTTAAACAATCTTTGTATGAATTGCCGGAAGTGGAAGAAGTCGATGTAAAAATCGTCTGGCAGCCTGTTTGGGGCAAAGAACATATGTCAAGATACGCTAAAATGGCGCTTGGCGTAAGATAAGTTTAAAATAGAAACCTTTTCGGATGCTTTATTCCGAGAAGGTTTTTTTATGGAAGCAGAAAGTTGCATCTTCTCCTCGAATTTTCTATAATGTAATTAGTCAAAGAAGGTCAAAGAATTACGGGAGGGATTATTTATGGTTCAATTCGCTGCAAATAATGAAGAACAAAAATCACCATTGGAGCAATATGGACGAAATATGGTGGAGCAGGCACAGTCCGGCAAAGCGGATCCGGTTATTGGGCGCGATGAAGAAATACGCAACGTCATCCGGATTCTGTCCCGCAAAACAAAAAACAATCCGGTTCTCATTGGAGAGCCGGGTGTCGGTAAAACTGCAATCGTTGAGGGGCTGGCTCAGCGAATTGTCCGCAATGATGTCCCGGAAGGTCTTAAAGACCGTGTCATTTATGAACTCGATATGAGCTCGTTGATAGCGGGAGCCAAATATCGAGGAGAGTTTGAGGAACGTTTGAAAGCTGTGCTGAAACAAGTCAAAGACAGCGATGGCGAGATTATCCTTTTTATTGATGAAATTCATACAATCGTTGGAGCCGGTAAAACGGAAGGTGCGATGGATGCCGGCAATATGCTGAAACCGATGCTTGCGCGCGGTGAATTATATTGTATTGGTGCCACTACATTGGATGAATACCGGATGCATATTGAGAAAGATCCGGCTTTGGAAAGACGCTTTCAACAAGTTCTCGTACGTGAACCTTCTGTAGAGGATACTGTTTCGATACTGCGCGGTTTAAAAGAGCGTTTTGAGCTGCATCATGCAGTGCGCATTCATGACCGTGCAATCGTTGCAGCAGCAGCGATGTCTGACCGCTATATTACTGAACGTTTCCTGCCGGACAAAGCAATCGATCTGATCGATGAGGCTTGTGCAATGATTCGGACAGAAATCGATTCGATGCCACAGGAACTGGATCAGGTCACACGACGGCTGATGCAATTGGAAATTGAAGAACAAGCTTTAATGAAGGAAAAAGATGCAGCTAGCAAAATTCGTCTGGAAACTTTGCGTGAGGAAATCAAGGAATTGAAGGATTCTTCATCCGGCATGAAAAATCAATGGACGGAAGAAAAAGAATCCCTTAA
>CAZGMW010000306.1:0-2830 GCA_964526895.1 uncultured Planococcus sp.
ATGGGGATTTCGGCGAAGCGATCCTGGAAGGCCGTGAGCAGACCAAAAAAGATCCGATGGCTTATTTTGTTGATGATGAAAACTCAAAACATCTGTTCCTAGGGTACAGCACGGCGGCTTTCCGCCTGAAAAAACAATTGGATGAACTGAATATCACGGTGGATGGGGAACATCCATTGATCGTTTATTTGCCATGCGGTGTCGGAGGTTCGCCGGGCGGCATCACGTTCGGTCTCAAACAGATCTACGGTGATGCGGTGCATTGCTTCTTTGTGGAACCGACGCATTCGCCTTCTGTCCTGGTCGGATTGATGACAGGTGAAAAAGAGAAAGTGTGCGTCCAGGATTTTGGAATTGATAATTTGACTGAAGGCGATGGATTGGCTGTCGGCAGGCCATCAAGTTTCGCTTCGGCAATCAGCGAAAAACTGATTAGCGGAATTTATACATTGGAAGACGACGAACTTTACCGTTTACTGGCGATATTGGCAGATGGAGATGACATTTTCGTGGAACCATCTGCTGCCTCGTCCTTACTCGGACCGGTGAAATTAGACGAAAATAAATATTTATCCTCACTTGGAGTAGATCCGGAAAAAGCGACTCATATTGCCTGGTCAACCGGCGGCGCATTGGTCCCTGAAGAAAATATGCGTGCCATGTACCAAAAAGGCAAACATTTGCGGTAATCAAGAAGGCAGGGGTAAATATTTGTTCCCAGCTTTGGTGAGAGAGCGGGAGGAATTATTAGTTGCCAATTATCATGACTGACGGGTCTTCGGCCAATCATTACTTATCATGCCTGAAGAAATGGAAATTGCTATTGACACAAATAATGGAAATCGGTAAGATGGCAAAAATACATATAAATTCTGGGAAGATAAGAGTAGGTTTATGGATGGCACAAGCGAGCCGGGGATGGTGGAAGCCCGGTGGCCGAAGTTTTCCGAACCGCATATCTGAGAAACCGCCTGAACTCGAGTAGGGCAGGTCGGCTGGCGCCGTTATCGCTTCAAGCAGGTCCGTCATTCGGGCAATCAGAGTGGTACCGCGGGAATCCCGTCTCTAATTCATATTAGAGACGGGATTTTTCTATTTCACTGAAAACGGAGGAGAGAAACGATGGATTATCAAAAGATTTTCGCAGAGGAGATTTCAAAGTATCTGAATGGGGCCATATCTTTAGATGGGATTATCGGCTTACTGGAAAAACCAAAATTCGACGGTCAGGGCGATTTGGCATTTCCTTGTTTTTCATTGGCTAAAATTCAAGGTAAAGCACCACACATTATTGCTGGCGAACTGGCTGAGCAAATTACACATCCTGTTTTCGAAAAAGTGGTTGCCGCAGGACCGTACTTGAATTGTTTCTTGAAAAAATTTATTGTCAGTGAAAGATTGATGCAGGAAATACTGGTAGAGAGGGCGGGCTATGGACAGAGCAATATCGGACAAGGTACGAACATCACAATAGATTTTTCGTCGCCCAATATCGCAAAGCCATTTTCAATGGGGCATCTGAGGTCGACAGTCATAGGCAACTCATTGGCGAAAATCGTAGAGAAAGTCGGATACAAAGCGGTGAGGATCAATCATCTGGGTGATTGGGGAACGCAGTTCGGGAAATTAATTGTCGCTTATAAGAAATGGGGGGACGAAGCTGCAGTAAGAAAGGAACCGATTCCAGAATTATTGGCGCTATATGTGAAGTTTCATGAGGAAGCTAAACAGGATCCCGCGTTAGAAGCTGAGGCAAGAAAGTGGTTTTGGAAACTGGAAAATGGCGACTCGGAAGCAGAAGAATTATGGGTATGGTTCAAAGAAGAATCGCTCCAGGAATTCAGTAAAATCTATGAATTGCTGGGAGTTGAATTCGACTCGTATGCAGGTGAAGCATTCTATAATGACCAGATGGCCGCTACCATCGATTTGCTGAAAAAGAAAGATTTGCTTGTGGACTCCCAGGGAGCAGAAGTGGTGGATTTGACTGACGAAGGGCTGCCGCCGTTTTTGATCCGGAAAAGTGACGGTGCCACGCTCTATGGCACGCGGGATTTGACGGCCGCTTTATATAGAAAAGAGAAATATGAATTCGCCAAATCCTTGTATGTTGTAGGGCAGGAGCAGACGCTGCATTTCAAGCAATTGAAGCTGGCGTTGAAAAAGATGGAATGCGGCTGGGCAGCGGATATGGAGCATATCCCGTTCGGTTTTATCTTGAAAGACGGCAAAAAAATGTCGACCCGCAAAGGCAAAGTGGTTTTATTGGATCAAGTGTTAAAAGAAGTGATTGAGCTTGCGGAGAAAAATATTGAAGACCGGAATCCAGCTCTCATGAATAAAGCGGAAACCGCTCAAATGGTAGGCGTCGGTGCGGTGATATTCCATGACTTAAAAACAGAACGCCAGAATAATGTCGAGTTTTCGCTGGAGGACATGCTGCGTTTTGAAGGTGCGACAGGGCCTTATGTTCAATATACCCATGCAAGAGCCTGTTCGATCCTAAGAAAATCCGGCATAGCTCCAGACAGCCTGGCACCTGTTGGTCTTAATGACAATCATAGCTGGGAAGTCATCAAAGATCTGATGTTATTCCCTGAAGTGATTCTGAAAAGTTTTCATCAGAACGAACCATCTGTCATAGCCAAGTACGCGATCGAACTTGCCCAGGATTTCAATAAATATTACAGCCACGTTAAAGTATTGGAGGAAGACAAAGAAATTGATGGGAGACTGGCTATGGTTTATTCGGTGACGGTGGTGTTGAAGGAAAGTCTTAGATTGCTTGGAATGCAAGCGCCAGATGAGATGTGAAATTTAAGGATCTTTT
>CAZGMW010000307.1:0-2822 GCA_964526895.1 uncultured Planococcus sp.
GGAAATATAGTAGGATGAGTTAAGTTGTTTCAAGAAGAAAACGAGGGATTATTATGTTATTCAGATACAAAAAATCATTCGAAAAAATTGCGATGGGCTTGTTGTCGTTCATGCCGAAAGAGCGTGAATTGAAGAAATTACAACAGACTATGCATATATACGAAGAAAACCCTGATTGGCAGTTATACCTCTGGAAGAAAGGTGATGATTTTGTCGGCTTGCTTGGTGTTGAAGTAGCCGAGGAAAGTTTCATCATCCACCATATATCGGTTAACCCATCTCATCGTGGTGAAGGCGTGGGACATGCAATGATCGACAAGATTCAACAGATAATGCAGGACCGCCAAATGATCGCAACGAAAGAAACTGAAGCTTTCCTTACAAAATGTCCATCAAAAAAAGGCGAACTTTAATTTTAAAGTTTTCGCCTTTTTTTTTGTTCCCTTAAATTGATGATTGAGGTTCTGTCCCGCAGCCTGTGTTTGTGCATCAGGAAATAAGGTTCAAGGATTTCGGATGGATTTTCATCCATGTATCGGTTTACTGCCTGCACCAATTCTTCAGATGTGATTGGAAGCTTGTAAGGAGAGAACTCTTGTCGAGCGGTTACTCCTTCGATGGATTCAGCCAATTGCTTTATTATTGCTATGCTGTCGAATCCGTCGGTCCATATCCCTGCATTCGCCAGTTTATCTTTTGCCCGGATAAAAGAACGCAGTGCGCCTGGAAAATTGCTTCGCCGCCAATGATACATGCCAACTGACATTTGGATCCAACCTGCCAGCGGATGCATCTTATCTTTTGGAGCAACACTTTTCCAATATTCTTCGCCTACTTCATGGCACTCGAAATAATCTTCATGAAAATTAAAGTGTATAATGTATTGGATAAAGAGCGGATGATGGAGTGGATGCATTTTGATCCCCTTTCTACTATAATATATTGAGTATCTTTAACAGTCAGGTGGTTGGAAAATGTCCTATGAAGTAAAGATCGAAGCTTTTGAAGGGCCTCTGGATTTATTATTACATTTAATACACCGTTTGGAAATCGATATATACGATATTCCCGTTTCACAAATCACTACTCAGTATATGGAGCATATTCGGGCAATGCAAGTGCTTGAGTTAAATGAAGCGAGTGAATACCTTGTTTTTGCCGCCACTTTATTGGCGATTAAAAGTAAAACTTTGCTGCCCGTTCATCAGGGTGACCTGGAAGATCCGGATTACGAATTCGAAGAACAGGATCCACGGGATGAACTGGTTTCCCGGCTGGTCGAGTATCGGAAATTCAAAGAAGCATCCGGACAGCTGAAAGAACTGGAAGGCAATCGGGCAGCAATTTTTACAAAGCCGCCTGTGGATTTGTCGGAATACCAGACATTAGCTCCTTTTGAGAATATCGATTTGGAAGTGAATGCCTACGATATGCTGGCCGCATTCCAAAAATTGATGAGAAGGAAGAAGTTAAAGGCTCCACTTTCCGCCAGAATTGCCCGTCAGGAAATCTCCATCAAAGATCAGATGACTTCCATAGTCAATACATTGAAAGCTGCAGAGGGCAGGACGGCATTTACAAAATTGTTCGCTTCCGATGATAAGACAGTCATGGTCGTGTCTTTCCTATCTCTGTTGGAGCTTATGAAGCGGCAAGTGGTGGTGGTTGATCAGGAAAAAAACTTCACCGATCTGATGGTCGAACTTAGAAAGGAAACGTGGAATTACGATGACGCATCTTTCGAGTAAAATAGAAGCATTGCTGTTTGTTGCGGGTGATGACGGGTTATCAATGAAACAGCTGGAATTTTTGGCAGAAGCCGAAGAAAAAGAAATCAGCAAAGAAATTTCTGTCATGGCCAGAAGATATGAAGAATCAGAAACCGCAGGCATCATGATAAAAGAATTTGCGGGTGTCTATCAATTAGTCACGAAGAGAGAAGTGGCCGACACCATACAGCGTTTGGTTGAAAATCCGACAGCCCAGGCTCTGTCTCAGGCATCATTGGAAGTTTTAGCTATCGTAGCTTATAAACAACCCATTACGAGAGTGGAAATTGAAGATCTTAGAGGCGTTAAGAGTGAAAAGGCGCTGCACACATTGGCAGGCAAAGCTTTGATTCGCGAAATGGGACGAGCGGAAGGAACTGGCCGGGCGATACTTTACGGTACTACAGGTGAGTTCCTGAATTACTTCGGTCTGAAAAATCTGGATGAACTGCCACCACTTCCGGAAGAAGCGGAAGCGGATCAGGACGATGATGGTGATCTTTTCATGACTAAATTTCAAGAAGCATTTAAAGAAGAAGCAAAAGTATAGATTAGAAGATTAAATTAGATGGGGTGAATTTATGGAACGATTGCAGAAAATGCTGGCACATGCCGGCGTAGCATCAAGACGGAAAGCGGAACAGATGATTTTGGATGGAAAAGTGCGTGTGAACGGCAAAGTGGTAAAGGAACTGGGTACGAAAGTTTCGGGTTCAGATACAATCGAAGTCGAAGGTGTACAGCTTGAAAAAGAACAGAAAGTCTATTATTTATTGTATAAACCACGCGGTGTTATTTCGGCAGTAACGGATGACAAGAACCGGAAAGTGGTCACAGACTTTTTTGATAACGTCGATAAACGGATCTATCCGGTCGGCCGATTGGATTACGATACATCCGGTTTATTGATCATGACAAATGACGGGGAATTCGCGAATATCCTGACGCATCCGAAATATGAAATCGATAAAACTTATGTAGCCCGGCTGAAAGGAATACCTGCAAAAGAGGATCTTCAAAAACTTGAACGTGGCATAAAGCTTGAAGACGGTA
>CAZGMW010000308.1:0-2804 GCA_964526895.1 uncultured Planococcus sp.
GAAGCTTCCTCCACAATACGAACAATTCCGTAAACGGCTGTCGCAGGAATTGCCGTCGCTTCAGGTGAGGAACTTGGATGCCGATAAATAAATTTTGCGGCACTTCAGCTTTTCAATAAGAAAGGAGCAACGGATTGGATCCGCTGCTCCTTTTATATAATGGCATTAATTTATTTCGATACAATACCGCGCAGCGCAAGATTGATGTTCTGCGGACGTTCCGCCAGTCTTCTCATGAAATAAGCGTACCAGTCTTGGCCAAAAGGCACATACGTTGTGAAAGCAAAGCCTTCAGCAGCCAGTTCCTGCTGCATTTCCGTACGGAAGCCATAAAGCATCTGGAATTCGAAACGGTCGTGCGGAATATCATTTTCTTCAACGAACTTCTTCACTTCATTGATCACATTATGATCATGGGTCGCAATCGAAGTAAACGCTTTCCCGCGAAGCCGCAATTTGATCAATTTCAGGAAGTTTTCATCGATATCCTGCTTGCTTTGCAGGGAGACATCCGGAATTTCTTTATAAGCACCCTTCACCAGGCGCAAACGGACATCTTTTAAATGGTCTAGATCTTTTTCAGAGCGATATAAATAAGCTTGGATCACGGTTCCGATATTCGGATAGTCCTTGCGCAGTTCAAATAAAATATCCATGGTTTGCTGCAAGTGGGCGTAATCTTCCATGTCAAGGTTGATAAAGATATCGTAATTCGCAGCTGCCTGCGCAATTTCGCGAATATTATCAAGACAGAAACCGTAGTCCACGTCCAGGCCAATCTGTGTCAGCTTTATCGACATATGGGCATTAACGCCGAATTGTTGAATTGCTTCGATTGTATGCAGAATATTCTCTTTGGCCACAGTCGCTTCTTCTCTGCTGTAGACGAATTCCCCAAGGTTATCAATTGTCGCGCTGATTCCCATACTATTCAATTCTTTAACCGATTTCATCACACTGTCAATATCGGTTCCGGCCACCATTTTGCCGGCTCCTAGTTTTAAGCCCCATTTTTTTGCACCGCTGTTCAATAATTGGTTTTTGGACAAAGCAATAAAAAAGTCTCTAGTTACACCCACGTTATTTCCTCCTATACTATCAAACGACTTAATTTATCTCGAAAAACTAGCCCTTCGGTCAAGAATTGACTACAGCTTTTTCATCGGGAATTCATGAAGAAAATCCAGAGGAACGCTGTGCGCCCGTATCCCAGATATATTATAATTGATTGTTTGAAGTCAGCATATCATTAAATATTACAGAAATAAAACTATTCCTGTTAAAAAAACTATTTTAATCTTTTTTTAAAAAAACAGACATCTTTTCATGAGGATTGAAAAGTGTAGAATAGGTAACAAATAGGAGTTGAACTGGAAAGGAAGAGGTATTATGAAAGGTATCGCAGCAAAAGGTTTTACCTTTTCAGTAGCGGTTTATGCATTGCTTCATTTCATCACGTATTTCCATTTCAATGCTGTTTTGTTTAGCTGTCTTTCTATTTTGGGTTGTTTGACTCTGATTTTTGGCCTTATTATTCTTCCGCTCCATAAAATGTATTTGCCGATCTTTTTGTCCACGATAGCATTCGGCGTCCTTTTATTTACAGAAGGTTCTTTGATTGAGGGACTCGCAGCAGGCTTTTTGCAAATGCGAAGCCTGATTTCGTTATTGCTGATTGTGCCCATGATCAGCTGGGTGCTGAATGAAGAACCTTATATTGACGAAATCATGAGTTACGGCCATAGGTTTCTGAATGAAAGCCGAAAATTCTACTTAGGATTAACCGGAATGACACAGATTATATCCCATTTCCTTCTATTTGGAGCAGTTCCGATGATGTACAGTTTCATTGATTCGTTCTTAAAAGAGCAAAAATCTGAAGCATGGGAGCAGTTTAAAGGCACTGCTATTTTGCGTGGCTTTGCTTTATCCACTTTATGGGTCATCAGCATCCCAAGCTTCATTTTTGCGGTAGAGGCTTTGGGAGCTACTTTATGGAAATCCGTTCTGCTGGGTTTTGGCGCGGCGGCAGGCGGAAGTTTACTGGGCGCATTTTTAGCCTATCGCCAGGAAAAAAGAGATGGGGAAGATTTTTCGGCGGTCCTGCGCACCGAAATCGGCAAAGCAATAAAAAATTCCCGGAATACAGGCAAGTGGAATCGTGATGTAGCGGAATTCGCTTTTCTGTTTGTGTCCTTGTTCGGGACGATTTTCTTCATCCACGAAGTTTGGAATATCGATTTTCTCGTGGTGATTCCATTGGTCATTCTATTCTGGACATTGCTTTATTTCCTGCTGAAAAAACGGCTGGGGAATTACGTGGCGGATGGCAAAAAATATTTGTCGACAGGTATTTCCCGGCAGGCGCAGCAATTCAGTATTCTTTTGTCTGCGGGATTGATAATCTACGCGCTGAATAAATCAGGCACTGGCGCATACGTTATCGACGGCATGAATTACATCACTGAACTCTTTCCGTTCCTGAACATCCTGCTGCTGCTTCCGTTCATCCTGATCATTCTCGGGTTTATCGGATTAGGTCCATTGCCGGTCATTGTATTGGTGACGGGCATTCTGGAAGGAGCGGTATTGCCGTATCCACCGGAATTGATCGTGCTGGCTGTAACTTCTGGCAGTGTTATCTCCATCATTCTGTCCCCATTCGTCATGCCGGTCATCATTTTGAGCAGCATGAACGGCTTGAGCGGTGTCCGGAACGGCATCCGTTTCAACTTAAAATATGCCATCGCTTTCTATATAATGGTTCAACTGTTTATCCAGACAAGCATTCTTTTATAAGCCGA
>CAZGMW010000309.1:0-2769 GCA_964526895.1 uncultured Planococcus sp.
CTCATTTCTTCAATCAACTCTTTAGCCAAGCTCAAATAATATTCGGTTTCATCTGCGTCAGATTTGGCTTCCATATTCAGTTCAAGTTCTTCCAACGCTCCTTCTAATTGTTCATTTTCTTGTTGTAATTCAGCAATTTCCGTTTCTTGTTCTTTCAGCAGCTTAGCGGATGTTTCCGCTTCTTTATCGCTTTTCGCTGTTGTCTCTTCACTGCATCCCGATAACAATAAACCGGTACTCAATATTAGAGCTCCCCATGTCTGGTTTTTCACTTAATCCCTCTTTTCCAATTGATTTTCTGCTGCTATAAGTTTTTTGAGGCCTTGTTTATAGTAAAATTTTACCGTTTGTCGAAGTCTAATACAATGAAATTCGGAACATTTCGATTTGCCCGAAATCATTGCCCCCTATTTTCTTTTAGATGAGGTAAAATGAATTTATTACAACAGAGATTCCAATTGCTGATTCTAAAAATGCTTTTAGGAGGAATGCGGGTGGATGTGGATACGGTTTTGAATTTGTACATTTTCTTTCTTGCCGCTGCAGCTGTCCTGTGTATGGTGATTGCCTGGTTTGTCACTAAAATTTCCGAGAATCTTTTGATCGGTTTCATCAGCATTTTCATCGCCAGCCTGCTCAGCTTGATGCTGATTTTCGGCTGGTTCCAATCCATGACCATGGATGCCGCGGAAGATAATGTCCATTGGATCTTCAGTTACGGTCTGGTGCTTCTGATTTATCCGGTCTACCTGTTCATGAATTGGTTTATCTTAAAAAGAGCCCGGGGTATCCGGGCACAAGATTAGCATTCTCCCGGTTTTGTACCGGGATTTTTTTATGGCAATAAAATTTTTTATTTCTTATGAACTTTTTTGGCGTTGCCGTGTCTAATGTGTAACTAGAGAGAAATGAGGTGTAGGCTGTGGACGATATCGATGTTGCCCGAAAAGCGATAAAAGGCGATGAAGAAGCGTTTGTCGCATTGATGCAAATACATAAAGAAGCCTTGCTGCGGACGGCTTTGGCTTTTCTGAAAAATGAACACGACGCGCTCGAAGCCTTACAGGAAACGACTTACCGGGCATTCAAGAAAATCGGTTCCTTGAAAGAACCCGCCTATGCCAAGACCTGGCTGATCCGCATTACGATCAATTATTGTCAGGATCAATTAAAGAAAGACAAACGTTACGTGAGAGATGGGGAATCAGCTGATTCGGCAGTATCAGACGATTTGACCCAGCTCGAGTTGCAGGAAGCTCTAAGCACCTTGTCGGCTGAAGAACAGCAATTGATCTATATGAAGTATTTCCAGGACGTCAAAATCAAAGATATCGCAGCTCTCGAGAAGATTCCGGAAGGCACTGTGAAATCACGGCTCCACAAAACATTGCGGACCCTGCGCAGCCATTTTGAAGGCAAAGGAGAGATGGACCATGTATGAAAAAGAGGAACAGAAATTGAATGAATTTAAAGAGCGCCTTGACCAAGTCCCTCTTCCTTTGGAAGCTGCGGATGGCGCAATTATGCAGGGGCTGGAACGGGCAAAACGTGAAAAGCTGCAGACGCGTGCCAAGCGGAAGCGGACGATTTGGAGTTTGGCGGCTGTGGCATTGCTCGTTTTGACATTGGCTACGACAATACGCGTGTCCCCGGCTTTCGCTAATGCGGTGGCGTCGATTCCGGGTATGGAGAAGGTTGTTGAATTAATTCAATATGATAAAGGGTTGGATGCTATTTTCGAAAATGACTATTATCAGCCGATCGGCGAGTTGCAAACGATTGGAAACACCACGCTTACGATTGATGGAGTTATTTTGGATGAGTCGGGGATGAATATTTTTTATACGATTGAATCGGGGGTTGATATGGAGAATATCATGACTGGAGAACCTGTCTTGAAAAATCAGCAAGAAGTTCCGCCATCCAGCATTTCTTATAGTCATCCAATCACTCAGGAAGATTCACCTAAGATCTATTCCGATATATTAGAATTCACGTTCCAGGATCCGATGAAATTTGAGAATTTGGATTTCACACTGGAATTGCCGATAATATTGGATGGCAATGAAATCGACTTCTCTGTGCCGTTTACAATTCCTAAAAATGTAAAGCCGAGTATCGTTTATGAGATAAATGAGGAAGTTGAAGTTGAAGGGCAGAAATTTACAGTAAAAGACGTTACGATTCATCCTTTGCGTATCGCTGTGCGTGTTTCTTACAATCCCAACAACACAAAGAAAGTCCTTCACTTTGAAGATATGCGCCTGGAAGATCAAAATGGTGAGGTCTGGGGATCAATTATGAATGGGGTTTCTTCCCGCGGCGAAGATGAAAATGGCGATTACGTTTATTTTCTGCAAAGCAATTATTTCGAAACACCCGAAGAGCTTTATTTGCGAATCAATAAAATGCAGGCAGTCGACCAGGAAGACGCATACCTTGTAATTGATACGGAAAAAGGCACGTTGATTAACAGTCCAAAAGACGGCAACCTGGAAATGGTAAGTTCAAATCGCAGTGGATTTGAAATGGACTTTAGTAATCCATTAGAGGAAGAGTTCAGTTATGATATGGGTGCACAATTAGTCGATGCGGCTGGAAAAGTCCTTGATGTTCCCTCAATGGCAGTGGTATATAAAGAAGACAATGTACAAGGTATTACTGTAAACATCAAGGATGATGGCTATATCAATCCCGTCAAAATGGATTTGTTCGCCTACCCCAACTACATCAACGGAGACGTTAAAATTGAACTGAAAAAATGACAAG
>CAZGMW010000310.1:0-2737 GCA_964526895.1 uncultured Planococcus sp.
AGACCGTTGCCGGTATAGAGCACGACAGCGGGTTCAGTAGTCGTTACCGAAAGCGTGCGGCCGCTCTCCGGATCCGCAAGCAAAATCACACTTTCTTCCGCTTGCTCAAGCAAAAATGGATGATCATAGCCATTTCCCGCAAGCCGCGTCTGTGCATGATTCGATTCGACGGCACGCCTTATTTTATCGCCCTCCCGCAGATCGAAAACCGTGCCGTCAACCGGCAGCAATTCGCCAGTCGGCAACAGATTAGCGTCGAGCTCAAGGTACGATTCACCCCGCAGCTGCAAATGATGGTCCAGCACGTCCCGTTTCAAATTACCGCTCAAATTGAAATACGAATGATTGGTCGGATTCAGCAAAGTTGCCTTGTCTGAAGTTCCGCTATAAGAAATGACGAGTTCATTGTGCTCGTGTCTCACAAAATAACGCACCTTCATCTCTAAATTTCCTGGGTAGCCTTCTTCACCGTCCGGGCTTGCATATGTAAAATCCACTCCTGTGCCTCCAGGCTCTTCAAAAGGCTCAGCTTTCCATACCACCGAATGGAAACCGTCAGTGCCGCCATGAAGATGATGGCCGTTTGCATTCCTGCCCAGCTGATAACTTGTGCCTGCTAATTCCACTGCACCGTCTTTGATGCGCCCGGCAAAACGGCCTGCCACTGCTCCAAGATAATGGACGTCACGCTCGTATTCTGCCAGTGTATCAAATCCCAGTACTACGTTTTCCACTTCCCCTGCCTTGTCGGGTGTCAGAATTTCTGTAATAATGCAGCCGTAATTAATGCAGGAAATTTGAAATCCTTGTTCATTTTTTATTGTATAAAGTGTGACCGGTTGCCCGGCTATTTCTCCAAATGCCTGTTGTTCCACTGTCATCTGCTGTCACTGCCTTCCGCGGACAGTTGAACGGCCAGACCCGTAGTTATGGATTCGTAGCAAGCGTCAAGCACGCGCATATTGCGGATCGTCGAATTGCCGCTGATCCACGGTTCCCGGTCATCCAATATCGCGGATGAAAAATTCTCAACTTCGAGCCTGTAACTGTCGCCGTCCACTCTTTCTGTCCGTTGCTGGTCACCTGCTTTGACGATTATCTTCCCTGCACCGCCGACAATATCCGGACGAAACGCATACGGCACTCCAATGGAGCCTTTTGTGCCGATCACTTCGTATTCGTTGCACGGAACCATATCGAAACTGCAGTCAAATAAAGCGCGGATGCCGCTCTCGAATCGCAGCCAGCCATGAGCCGTCATATCGACGCCGTCCGTCTTATCCATTTCAGCGAATGCCTGCGCTTCCACTGGTTCAGCATCCGTCAGATGGCGAAATACTTGAATTGAATAGCAGCCAAGATCATAAAGGCTGCCGCCTCCCATCTGTTTATCCATGCGGATGTTGGTGTCGCGGTCGGCCATGTAAAAAGAATGGCTCGATTTGATCAAACGCACCTTTCCGATTTCGCCTGATGCCATGATTTCTTTAACACGTGCGTGCTGCGGGTGCAACTGGTACATGAACGCTTCCGCGAATTTCACATTTTTGCTGCGGCAGAAATCCACCATTTCTTCCGCTTCCCTGGCCGTCAGCGCCGCCGGTTTTTCACACAGCACATGTTTGCCCGCTGCCGCCGCTTTCATCGTCCATTCTTTATGCAGGTGATTCGGCAGCGGAATATAGACTGCGTCGATTTCGCTGTCTGCCAATAATTCTTCATAGCTTTCATATGCTTTTGAGACTCCATGTTCTTTTGCAATCGCATGCACCTTATCGCTCCGGCTCGCAATAGCTGCAAGTTCGGCATTGTCCGCCCGCCCAATCGCGGGAATCACTTGCGTCAAGCCAATCTTCGCTGTACTCAAAACGCCCCACCTGATCTTTTTCATCTCCATCTTCCTTTCTTTAAATAAAAAATGCCGTTAAAGGACATGTATCCTTTAGCGGCATCCTTATAATTTGTCAGCGAACCGCTCACAGGCAAAATCATTTGATTCGGAGTTCAGATTCCTTATCGAAGAAATGCACTTTATTCATATCGAAAGCCATATCGATCGTTTGTCCCGCTTCCACGCCAAAGCGGGAGTCGACACGAGCAACAAAATCCTGATTGTCAACGATGGAATAAAGGACGATTTCCGAGCCCATCAATTCGGCTACTTCAATCGCTGCACGGATTTTTGTATCCGGTGAATAATCCAGGAACACCGGTTCATCATGGATATCTTCCGGACGGATACCGAGAACCAGCTCTTTCCCGTCATACCCTTGTTCGCGAAGCATTTTCAATTTCCCATCCGGAATCAGCACTCTAATATCATTCATCACGAATTGATTGCCTTCGAGACGGCCTCGCAGGAAGTTCATGGCTGGAGAGCCGATGAAGCCGCCGACGAACATATTATCCGGTTCGTCATATACTTCTTTCGGCGAGCCGACCTGCTGGATAAAACCGTCTTTCATGACCACAAGACGTGTTGCCATCGTCATTGCTTCGGTCTGGTCGTGCGTCACATACACTGTCGTGGTCTGGAGGCGACGGTGCAGTTTCTGGATTTCTGTCCGCATCTGTACACGCAGTTTGGCATCCAGGTTGGACAATGGCTCATCCATCAGGAATACTTCCGCATCGCGCACAATCGCGCGTCCCAGTGCCACCCGCTGGCGCTGTCCGCCAGATAAAGCTTTGGGTTTGCGGTAAAGGTATTCTTCCAGGCCAAGGATTTTCGCTGCTT
>CAZGMW010000311.1:0-2733 GCA_964526895.1 uncultured Planococcus sp.
CCTTCACGAATTAGCCTTGATAAACCAGCCACTGGTATGGCTCAGACAATAAAATTATAAATAGAACACGTGTTCTTATTTTTAATTGTACTATCTATTTCCGGAATTGCAATATGCTAAACAAGAATTAAAGTTGCACAGGTTGGAAATCGCCATTCCACAAACCGCTTCTTTTTCAAAAATTCGAAGCAGCCCCGGCAGTTTCCTGCTGCAAACATCCACGTGGAACGAAATCGCAAATTTCATGAATAAACGCAAAAACCTTCGCGCAGGATGCGCAAAGGTTTTATTTGATGGAGCGATAGATAATAAGGGATGCCAAGAACGCACCGGACGAAACCCATAGGTAAGGTTCGTGTGAAAACCAGACGGAAATGGAAATCCCCGTAAATGACAGGATGCTGAAGATGCCGGCAAACATTCTGCTTTGCAGATCCCGGCGATATTCCCGTATCCGGCCGTCGCGGTTCTCCAGATAATTGCGCATTCTTTCCGGCTCCTCCAGATAATTGATGACTTTTTGCGGAAAAACGCGAAGTGGACCGGTCGAATTGATGATCCACCTCAAGATGTCCTCTTTTCCGAAAATCCTCTCCCCTTCTTTCTGGGAAGCGGCCCATTCCAAAATACGCGGACGTGCCAGAGCCATGAGATCCACTTTCGGGTTCAGGATATGGAGCACGCCAACGAAAATCGAAGCTGCGCGTCCAAAGAATGCAAATTCTGACGGAAGCTGAACCGGTTGGGTACGGACAATCAACTGAAGATCCTGCATCAATCTTTCGACTACAAAACTGTCCATCGCCATCAGTTCATTCGACTCATAAGCTGTAACCAGACGCGCGATAGTATCTTTCAACACTTCCCGGTCAGCGTGGGGCAGCAGGAAGCGAAGCTCTTCCAGGCCATTCAGTACTTGATCATAATTTTTGAAGATGATGCCTTCAGCTATTCTCAGGATCGACTGCGAATCCGACTTCCGAATCACACCGGTCATTCCAAAATCAATCAGCACAATCGTACCATCCCTTTTCAGCAGGATGTTGCCGCCATGCGGATCTGCATGGAACTGGCCGCCGTAAAGGACCTGTTCCAAAAACAGAATGAACAAGCGTTCCGAGATTTCAAAACGATCCAACTCATTTCTTTCGATAAACGCCAGATCTGTGATGCGGGCACCTTCGATCCAATCCATGACCAGTACGTGCCTAGTGGACAAGTCATCAAAATAACGCGGAAATTCAATTCCGTCCATTTCATCAAAACGTTCGGCAAAGCTACGCCCATTCTGCAATTCCTGCTGAAAATTCAATTCTGCTCCGATGGTCTCCGTCATTTCCAGATACAATTTTGTAAAATCGATCTGTTTGGTAAAGCCGGTGAATTTACGTGCCATCCAAATGACGATGCGTACCGCCTGGAAATCAGCGCGCAAAATGCGCCCGGTTCCAGGACGCTGAACTTTTATCGCCACTTCAGTGCCATCTTTCAATACACCTTTATATACTTCTCCTATCGAAGCGGAAGCAATTGCTTCTTCAGAAAGATGTGTTAAGTAAGTGGTATAAGATGTATTCCATTCCTGTTCGAGAACAGTGACAATCTTTTCGCGCTCCACCGAAGGCACTCTGTCTGTGAGTCCTTCCAGTTCAGCCAGGAAACTGGGGGGCATGATATCTGCCCGCGTCGACAGAAATTGGCCGAGTTTGATCATCAGCCCTCCCAATTGAAGAGCGAGTGTCTTGTACTCCTTAGCCATTCCTGTAACAAGTTTGTTCCATTTTTCTTCAACCAGCGGGTTCCAGTTGCCGCGGTGACGTTTTTGGAAGAACGTTGCCCGCATAAAGAATTTTACAGCCATAAAAACGATTCGGATGACGCGGATAAATGTAATCTGATTCATGAGCGGGGTCCCTCCTTGAGTTCATTATAGGCACTGATAGCGGATTAGTCCAAAAAGTGGTATGTTTTTATATGGATGGCAATCAGAAAAAGGGGGATGGAAATGGAGACACTCCATTACGAACAACGAGGTAATTTAGCTTTTATTACATTGAATCGACCGGATGCGATGAATGCATTCAACTACGATATGCTGACGGAACTTGGCCAGGTGGTTGAAGCGATCCGTATCAATCCTGATATCCGCGTCGTGATCTTTACCGGCGCAGGAGAAAAAGCCTTCAGTGTCGGAGCCGATTTAAAAGAACGGAAAACATTGACGGACCAGCACGTAAAACGGAATATCTACAAAATCGGCGAAGTTTTCTCTACTATTGAAAATCTTCCACAGCCGACTATCGCGATGATCAACGGCTTCGCATTCGGCGGAGGCATGGAGTTGGCGCTTGCCTGCGATTTCCGCATTGTGACCGACAATACATTGCTTGGCCTGACTGAAACAAGCCTTGCAATTATCCCAGGCGCAGGCGGTACACAACGGTTGCCACGATTGATCGGCGAAGCCAAAGCAATGGAGCTGATCTTGACTGCGCGCCGACTGAAACCGGCAGAAGCACTGGATTATGGTCTTGTAACCCGGGTTGCCCCGGCGGAAAACCTGGCAGAAGTGACCGGCGACTTTGCCGATGCGATGCTCGCGAATGGCCCGATCGCCTTGCAACAAGCCAAATTCGCCATTAAAAACGGCATGAATGCAGACTTGCAGACCGGATTGCATATCGAGAGAAAAGCTTATGAATTGACGATCCCAACAGAAGACCGCGTCGAAGC
>CAZGMW010000312.1:0-2732 GCA_964526895.1 uncultured Planococcus sp.
AATTTATCAGTTCACTGCCTGAAAAGGGTATAACGCTGCTCGGAATTTGTTTTAGTTTGCAATTTTTATATGAAGACAGTTCAGAAGTGCGGCTGACAGTAGGCCTAGGTCTGCTTAAAGGCAAAATCCGCCGCTTTGAAAAAGGAACTTATCGCATCCCGCATATGGGATGGAACCGCCTCAACTTTTCCACAATGCCATTTTGGCTGAAAAGTCTTCAAGTTGATACGCATGTTTATTTTGTGCATTCATTTTATGTTACTGAAGCAGAGGAAACGGAAATTTTTGCGTCAGCCGAATACGGCAATATCAATGTTCCGGGAGTTGTAGGCAAGGGACTTGTTACAGCTATGCAATTTCATCCGGAAAAATCAGGTGATTTTGGCCATTATTTATTGGAACAATGGATCGCGAATGTCAGGGGGAACAATAATGAGCAACTTTCAAATCTATCCGGCAATTGACCTGAGAGGCGGTAAATGTGTCCGTCTGTTCCAGGGAGATTACGGACAGGAAACAGTATACGGTGATTCGCCTGTCGAGATGGCGAAAAAATTCGCAGAAGCGGGAGCGGAATGGCTGCATATGGTCGATTTGGATGGAGCAAAGGCCGGTCATCGGATTAATGATGAATCTGTAATCGGAGCTGCAAAACTGGGCTTGAAAGTTCAAGTGGGTGGAGGCATCCGGACAGCTGAAGATATTCGTTATTATTTGGACAACGGGGTATCGCGCGTCATTATCGGAAGTCTGGCAATTCGTGAACCGGAACTGGTGGTTTCTTTCATCAAAGAGTTCGGCGCAGACCGCATAGTGATCGGCATCGACGCAAAAGACGGACTGGCTGCTACGGAAGGCTGGACGGAAACATCGGTACAGCCGGCCGCTGAAGTCGCGCGTTTTTTTGTTTCAAAAGGGGCACGTCACTTTATCTATACCGATATAGCGACTGATGGGACATTGGCAGGACCGAATATTGAGGCCAATAAACAATTGCTGGAAGACGCTTCGGCGGAAGTTATCGTATCCGGTGGCATCGGCACCATTGAAGATGTCCGTAATGTCAAAGCGGCGGCAGAAAACAGTTCGGTAGGCGGAGTCATTATCGGAAAAGCGCTGTACGAAGAGCGCTTTACATTGGAGGAGGCTTTGTCATGCTGACGAAACGCATTATTCCCTGCCTCGACGTAAAAGAAGGGCGAGTGGTTAAAGGAGTCAGCTTCGTTTCCTTGAGAGACGCGGGAGACCCGGTCGAACTCGCCAGATTTTACGACAAGCAAGGTGCAGATGAACTGACATTCCTCGATATTTCAGCTTCACATGAAGGAAAAGAGACGATGGTTGAAGTCGTGAAAATTGTCGCAAGTGAATTGTCGATTCCATTTACAGTGGGCGGAGGCATTCGTACACTTGAAGATATCAAGCGCATGCTTCGCGCCGGTGCGGACAAGGTTTCATTGAATACAGCCGCTCTTGACCGTCCGGAATTGATCAAAGAAGGTGCCGACTTTTTCGGTTCACAATGCATTGTTGTAGCAATTGATGCCAAGTGGAACGGGGAAGCATGGGATGTCTATACCCACGGCGGCCGCAATAAAACCGAGTGGAATGCTGTTGAATGGGCGAAACGCAGTGTTGAACTTGGTGCAGGCGAATTGCTGTTGACGAGCATGGATAAAGACGGTGCTAAAAACGGCTTTGATCTGGCTTTGACAAAAGCTGTAAGAGAAGCAGTCGAAGTGCCCGTCATTGCGAGTGGCGGAGCAGGAAACCGTGAGCATTTCAAAGAGGTTTTTGAAAAAGTGGATGCCGACGCAGCACTTGCTGCATCGATTTTTCATTATAAAGAAACCAGCATCGCAGAAGTGAAAGATTACTTGCGTACAGAAGGAGTGAATGTCAGATGACGCAATTGAAATACGATCAGGACGGCTTAGTGCCGGTAATCATACAGGATAGTGAAACAAAACAGGTGCTGACGTTGGCCTACGCCAATCAAGAGGCGATCGAAAAGACGATGGAGAACGGGGAAACCTGGCTCTTTTCAAGAAGTCGCCAGGAGCTATGGAATAAAGGGGCGACCAGCGGCAATACGCAAAAAGTCATTTCTGTGCAAATGGATTGCGACGCTGATGCTGTTATTTATGAAGTGATTCCAAGCGGACCTGCCTGCCATACGGGCGAGCAGTCATGCTTTAATGAAACGATTTACGGAGAAAGCAAAGCTTCTGCAGGGGACATGCTTGAAGAGCTGAAAGCATTGATACGCAACCGCCAGAGTGAAATGCCGGAAGGCGCTTATACGACTTATCTTTTTGAAGAAGGCGTAGATAAAATCTGTAAGAAAATTGGCGAGGAAGCAGCTGAAGTAATCATTGCCGCGAAGAATCGGGACGCTGAAGAACTGTCGATGGAAACTGCTGATCTTTTTTACCACGTAATGGTTTTACTGCAGGAGCAGGGTGTTGATCTGGACCAGGTCATGGCTGTCCTGAAAGAGCGGCACCAGTCAAAAACTGCAGCTAAATAAGTGCCGGATATGCTATAATTGAAGGATATTAAAGAAAAGGGCGATCATTAATCGACCCTTTTACTTTTGCGGAGGCTTATTTTGGAGAATAAAAAGAAAAACAAGCACGAGAATGTTCTGTCGTTCATTCCTACAGGTGAATATTATTATAAGAAAGCGCTCAAGGAATTGCAGCGTGAAAATTATCCGAAAGCCCATAAGT
>CAZGMW010000313.1:0-2721 GCA_964526895.1 uncultured Planococcus sp.
GGTGGATGCCGTCAGATATGTGGGCGAAAAAACATGACCGGAAAATCTCCAGTCATGCCCTTTGTTTGTATACAGCTGGGTCTAACCGTTTGGAAATTAAACCCCTAGTGTTTTACATAAATAAAATGAAAAAGTGTTTTTCATGATCAGCGAGTTTATTATTGCTGTCCGTATTGGTTTTTCACGATTTCAAACAAATCGGTTTTCCGCAAATACTGTTCAGGCGCAAGGAACGTTACGGTGACGACACCGGGATGGCGGCCGATTTCAATGGCGCCGGTGATGGTCGCGCGGTTCATGATTTCGGGTACCGTGACGCCGAAAAAGTCTGCGGCACGTTTTAAGCCGTTTTCAGTCGCGTCGTTGAGATTCGGTCCAGAGCCGATGAACGATACCGGATAAGATTCTTCGATTTTGGTGACTTCCCACGTCTCGGCGAGCTGGCGGGCGGATTGCTTTTCCTCTGCTGTGAACGGTTTCGCGGTATAAGGGAGGTCCTCCACATTCGGCAGCAGAATCGGCCCTTTGATGTTCACGCCTTTCAGCACATTGACCTGAAGATGGGCGATACCGGATACGTCGGCGGTATGTCCGGCGATTTCACCGTCTCCTTGCATGGCGTGCATGTCACCGAGGTAAACGCCGCCGCCGGAAACTTTTACCGGACAAATCAGGACAGCGCCGGCGCGAACACGGTTTACATCCAGGTGGCCGTCGGTCCGGTGCGTCTCCAATTCCTCTTGCGTAGCTGCATAATCATGCGGCGCGCCGACCAGGAATGAACCAAAGTCGCCCGCATTATGGGAATCCGGGGTTGCACGGGATGGCGTCGTGCCAAGTTGCCCGAGGAACGGACGCATGCGTGCCATCGTGCCGACCAAATCGTGCGGCGCAAAAGTCACGACGGGATTCTGCACGGAAGCTTCCGGCGTTTTCATGTAAGCGCGGCCGTCGCGCGCAATCGTTTCGGCGGCTTCCTGCGGCAACGTCAAACCGACATCGCCTTTTTCACCGAAGAAAATCGTGTAGCCGTTCGTGAAGACAAAAGGCGTCGCATCTGCTCCGCAATTTGCGCAGCGAATCGCTTCCATGCCGATCCCTCTGATGACGGTTTCTGGATTTTTGGTGCCGCATTCCGGACATTTCGCCGCCACATAACCATCGCCGTCTGCCCGGTCTTCAATCATCTTATCGTTGCCGGATGCGGTGGCGCGTGACGTCACTGTAATCGACTCGATCCGAATGGCGATGGCGTCACCCGGTTCAGCCCCTTCCACATAGACCGGCTTCGTCACTTCGTGCCCGCCGATGATGCTCGGTGTCATCATTGGCCCCCAACAACCCGGTGCCGTATTGGCGATGATTGTGCCGCCATCTTTTACCGGCCCCAGCATTTCTTTTTCCGGATCCAGAATGCCATTGACAAAATGATTTACGAATAAAGTCTCAACCGCTGTTTTATTCACATACATCCTCCTCATTTTTTAATAGTCTGACTATTTGAAGTATAATAGTTTAATAACCTTATTGACAGTTTTCGAAATCGGAAAAAGAAAAAATTGGAGGACAAAACATTTAAGCGTGAAGTCCCGTGGACCCCAATCAACAAGTACTTGCAACAGATGGAGCGGCGTGAAAAAACGAGATAGAGGGTATTTAAAGTGTTGGAACAAGAATGGCAGCAATTGTTTTGTGTTTTAGGTTTATGCGGCATAATCATGTGTCGGAGAGAGGATGAAATTGGATGGAGCGGGACGGTAATAAAAGTGCATTGGGTCATGCGTCTTCCTGGTTTGTAAAATGGGTTCTGAATAACAAGGCAGTATCTGTATTAACCATCATTTTACTGATATTGCTGAATTTACTTCTGCTGCCGAAAGTAAGTTTCATTTTCCGGCCGGTTACGGCTTTTATTGATGTCATGGGACTGCCGCTCATCATGGCCGGTGTCCTGTATTATCTGCTGAATCCATTCATTGATTGGATGGAAACCAAAAATATCAACCGTCTGGGCGGCATAGCAATTGTTTTCGTTATCATTGCCGGCTTGCTTGCCTGGGGGATTGCAACGCTGATCCCGGTCATCCGGGAACAGACGCTGAGTCTGATGGACAATTGGCAAAATTATTTAAACAGTTTCATTGCATCAATCGATTCCTTTTTTGAGAGTGATCTTCTGTCCGGGCTCCAGGAGCAATTGACTGGCAGTGAAGAAAATCTGTCGTCCTCCATAACAGATCAGGCGGAAGGGGTGGTCGGCACGACGGTCACAGGCATCGGAAACGTTTTCGGAATTCTGTCAACAACCGTGCTGGCAGTGATTACAACCCCGTTCATCCTTTTCTATCTGCTGAAGGACGGGCATAATTTGCCATATCATATCATGAAGATTGTACCTACGAAGATGCGGGAACATACTTATTTATTGCTCCGCGAAATGAACCTGCAAATCAGCCAGTATATCCGGGGCCAGCTGCTTGTCGCTTTTTTTGTCGGGCTGATGTTCTGGATCGGCTTCAGCATCATCGGCCTTGAGTATGCATTGACGCTCGGAATCCTGGCGGGTGCATTGAACCTGATTCCATTTTTGGGCACTTTTATTGCATTGATTCCGATTGTGGTAATTGCCATAGTAGTGCATTCTCCCATTATGCTGGTCAAAGTGCTCATTGTATTCTTTATCGAGCAGACAATGGAAGGCCGGGTCATTCAGCCGCTCAT
>CAZGMW010000314.1:0-2708 GCA_964526895.1 uncultured Planococcus sp.
CAGGAAATGACGGGATTGAATATCTGGTCAATATCAAACATTCTTCGAGCCCTCTTTTAGAAGGATTGGACGATTTCAAAGTCGTAAGCGAACAATATTATCTGCATGTCGACCCCGCAGTAGAAGTGCTGGCAACAACCCGCTTCCCACTTGCGGAAGGACCGCATGCCTTAAATAAAGACGTAGACATGCCGGTTGTCTGGACAAAACGCTGGGGTGTTGGCCGCGTCTTTTATAATTCGTTGGGTCATGCAGCAGAAATTATAGCGATGCCTGAAGTATCAATCATTATGAAGAAAGGTTTTTTGTGGGCTGCGGAAGGCAAAGCAATTTACGGAGATTCAATCAAACAAAGCCAGGCAGCTTCTTTAAATGCTGGAAACTACACCGGTATGGGAGACAGCCAGTAAAGGAGGAGTAGGATGAGTATAATAAAGGTCGGCATCATTGGCTGCGGCTACATAAGTTCCATTTATATGGAGAATATCCCGGCTTATAAACATTTATCGCTTACAGCCTGCGCAGATTTGGATTTGGAACGCGCCCGCGCGCAAGCGAAACAATTTGGAATTCCGACGGGTTGCAGCATACAGGAATTGCTGGCTGATCCGGAAATCGACCTTGTCATCAATTTGACGCTTCCGAAAGTGCATGCCGAAGTTTGTCTTCAAATTCTGGAAGCCGGCAAACATGTCTATGTTGAAAAACCGCTGGCTATCGACCTTGAAGAAGCTAAGATGGTATTGGATAAAGCTGCTGAAAAGGGTTTAATCGTTGGCAGTGCGCCGGATACATTCCTCGGAGCAGGAATTCAAACCGCTCTCCAATTGATTGAAAAAGGTGAAATTGGTGTTCCTATCGGTGCGTCGGCATTTGTAATCGGTCGAGGGCACGAAAATTGGCATCCAAATCCTGCTTTCTATTACGAAAAAGGCGGCGGTCCGCTCTTTGACATGGGACCGTATTATTTAACTGCTTTAATCGCGCTGCTCGGTCCCATCCATCGCCTTGCAGGGTCTGCACGGATCAGTTATCCCGAACGCACTGTACTCAGTGAACCGAACAAAGGCAAGAAAATCAACGTTTCAACCGAAACGCATATTTCCGGAACGATCGATTTTGCGTCTGGCGTAATCGGTACCCTTACAACAAGCTTTGATGCTTTTGGCGGTTCCACTCTCCCGCCAATTGAAATTTATGGCAGTGAAGGCACATTGCTTGTGCCTGATCCAAATAATTTCGGTGGACAAGTGCGGCTGCGCAAAAAAGATGAGGAAAACTTTACGGATATTCCTCTAGTATCCAATTTCCAGGAAAACGGCAGAGGCATCGGCGTCGCTGATATGGCATATGCGATTCTGAATGGCAAAGCGCATCGCGCGAACGGGCAACTCGCTTTTCATGTACTGGAAGCAATGCACGGCTTTTTGAGCTCTTCAAAAAACGGTGCTTATCATCATATGGAAAGCACTTGTTCGAAGCCTGAAGCATTTGCGCGCAACGAGCAAGCTTTCAGCTAGTGCAGTCTTGCGATATTGGTTTTTTGAAACGATCTCACGCATAAAAAAATGGAGAAATTCATCCCTGATGGGGCGAACTTCTCCATTTTTATTTGGCTTTTCTTTCATTGAATTCTGCTTGTCTTTGATCATGGAGATGAATAAGTAGAACTAACAAACCGTCAGTAGACGATATTCCGCAAAACAGCCACTCTTTCCTGGGGGCTTGTGCTGAGCTTGGTCCCCTGGGAGTCTCCGCTGTTTTGCTCCATTTCTCTAAAGAGTTCTGTAGCATCGCTCCAGCCGGCCGATTTCATGGTCGCAAACTTGTATAAACGAACGATGACGTGGGGCAAGTCAGCCGTTCTTTTGCGGTTTCATTAAAGATTTTTCTTCCCAAAAACGCGGTACCATGCAACCCGGACCTTGTCAGCTTAAGATTTCAATGATTTTCCCCTGAGCATGCTGTGCTTCAGGAATTGGCATGACGACAAATACATGGTTCATTTTCGGATAGACGAAAGTCTCAATCCGGACTCTGCGCTGTGTCAATTTTTCATCAAATAGGATAGCATCGGGATAGAGACTTTCGTGTGTACCGATAAAATGTGTGATTTTCGCAAGACCACTTAAGTCACCGTTGATTGGGCTGAGCAGTGGATCTTCGAGAGTCACTCCGTCTGCCCATCCTTCAGTGATCACATGCATCCCACCCCTCGCAAGCATGGGATCCCGCTTTTCATATTGTGGAATGCGGGGATTATTGAACGTCATGTCGACACATGCTGACAAGAGAATGATGTCTTTTGGCTGAGGCAGCAACTCTTTCTTCAGCAATTGCGATAGAGCAAGCGCGATGGTTCCGCCCGCCGAATCGCCCATAATTGTTATGTAGTCAGGACTTTCAACCGAATTCAAAGTCTGCCTATAAAGGTTCAGGACTTTCGGGTATGTTTGCTTATGAGTGAAATTCGGCACCTTCGGATAAATCGGCACAATAATTTTCACATTCAAAGTCTGAACGAGTTTGTCCAACAACATCCAATGGTAAGTCAGCGGCTGATTAACCCACGCACCGCCGTGAAGATAGAAGACGACTTTCTGTTTTGCGGAATGGCGGTCGTTCAATGTAAACACTTGCATGTCATCAAATATTTCTTCTTTAATATCGCTGGAAAGAGTGACTTTCTCGATGGCATAAGGCTTACT
>CAZGMW010000315.1:0-2693 GCA_964526895.1 uncultured Planococcus sp.
TCAGGTCTGCGCGCTCACGGTCAGTCATGTTCTGGAAATAAGTAGCCATTAAAAACTTTATGCACTTCGTGATGTTACAGCTACGGTAAACAGTATTCCGTTGATTGCAAGTTCAATCATGAGCAAGAAAATTGCTGCTGGAGCGAACGCAATCGTATTGGATGTTAAAACAGGCGAAGGCGCGTTTATGAAAACAGCTGAAGATGCTGAAGAACTGGCTCATGCCATGGTTGGCATCGGCAATGCAACCGGACGCAAAACAATGGCGATCATTTCTGATATGAGCCAGCCGCTGGGCTTTGCAATCGGCAACGCACTGGAAGTCAAAGAAGCGATCGAAACATTGCAGGGCAAAGGGCCAGAAGATTTGACGGAACTGTGCCTCGTTCTCGGCAGCCAGATGGTTGTAGTCGGCGGAAAAGCTGACAGCCTGGAGGAAGCTCGCGAAATGCTGGAAGAAGTAATCGCCAACGGTAAAGCCTTGGAAATCTTCCGCCAGTTTATTGAAGCACAAGGCGGAAATCCTGCAGTAGTGGATGACGTCAGCCTATTGCCACAGGCGAAATTCATAAAAGATGTGCCTTCGCAAAAAGAAGGTTATGTATCATTCATGGAAGCTGATGAAATTGGAACAGCAGCAATGGTTCTTGGAGCAGGAAGAGCGACGAAAGAATCTGTAATCGATCTTGCTGTCGGTATTGTTCTCCATAAGAAAGTTGGCGATTTCGTTAAAAAAGGCGAAGCGATTGCGACTGTCTATTCCAACACAGAGGATATCGCACAATGTACTGAAATGTTATATAATAGTATAGAATTCAAAGATGAAGCGGTTGAGAAAATTCAACTGATTTCAAAATTGATAACTGACTAAAAGAATCTTGCCGGGTTTTCCCGGCAAGATTTTTTTCGAATACACATTCCAGGAGGATGACTATGCATTTATACGGTACACAAGCCATTGACGGGCAAGGCCATTTAACTATAGGAGAAGTTGATTCTATTGAATTGGCTAAAGAATATGGAACCCCGCTTTTTGTTTATGATATCGAACTGTTCCGGAAACGAGCTCGCGCATTCCAGGAAACGTTTGAATCCGCCGCTATCGGTTACCAGGTGGCCTATGCCAGCAAAGCATTTTCAAGCATCGCTATCTATCAGGTTGCAGCGCAAGAAGGATTATCCCTCGATGTCGTTTCGGGCGGCGAATTGTTCACAGCAATCAAAGCAGGTTTCCCGAAAGAAAAAATTCATTTTCACGGAAACAATAAAAGCCCGGAAGAATTGAAGATGGCATTCGATGAAGAAATCGGCTGTATTGTAGTTGATAATTTCTATGAAATTGGGCAGCTTAAACTTCTGTCGGAAGAGTCGAAGCAGAAGATGAATATCTTGCTGCGAGTCACACCGGGCATAGAAGCACATACGCATGACTATATTACAACCGGCCAGGAAGATTCGAAATTCGGCTTCGATTTAAATAATGGGCAGGCAGATCGGGCTTTTGAACAGACGCATGGCCATGAATATTTAAATTTACTCGGCCTTCATTGCCACATCGGTTCCCAGATTTTCGATACAGCGGCGTTTCGTATGGCAGCCGGCAAGCTGGTATCCAAAATGACGGATTGGCAAAAAGAGTTTGGTTATCAATGCCAGGTATTGAATCTCGGAGGCGGTTTCGGTATCCGTTATACGGAAGAAGATCAACCGCTTGAGCCATCTGAATATGTAAAGGAAATGATCGATACGGTCAAGCAGATAACGGACGATTCCGATTTTCCTGTTCCCGAAATCTGGATTGAACCAGGCCGCTCACTGGTAGGGGATGCAGGCACTACACTTTACACCATTGGTTCGATGAAAGAAGTGCCGGACATACGGAAATATATTGCAGTGGATGGGGGGATGTCGGACAATATCAGACCTGCTCTCTACGGGGCTGCTTATAGTTCGATGATTGCCAACAAAGGTCACGAGGCACTGTCTGAAACTTATACAGTCGCAGGCAAATGCTGTGAATCCGGAGATAAACTGATTGAACAGGCAAATTTGCCTGAAGCGGAAGCGGGGGACATTCTGGCTGTTTTCTGTACGGGAGCATATGGCTATTCCATGGCCAGCAATTATAATCGTATCGCCCGTCCAGCAGTAGTATTCGTTGAAAAAGGGAAGCATCAACTGGCTGTCAGACGCGAAATATATGAAGACATCGTCAGCCTGGATCTTGAATACCATGTAAAGGCGGAGTTTTAATTGAGAAAAAACAATATCATCCTTCTGCTGCTGCTATTGTTGATGGCGATCGGTTGGGGAGTAGTGTATTGGATTTTCTTTGCGGATGAAGTGGAGGGTGCTGTGGCTTTTCACTGTCCAGACTCCAACGGCCAACTCCTCGAGTCGTAAGCCATCCCAGCTGCCGTGGCAAAAAGCGCCACTCTGCTGGAATGTCTTACGCTTGTCGGAGCTGAACGGCCGTTTGCGCATTTCTACGTGTCCAGACTCCAGCCGCCCAGCTCTTCGGGTCATAAGCCGCTGCAGTGCTCCTGCATCGCTGCGCTGCTTCGTCGCAAAGAGATGGCCCTGTAAATCTTGGGCCATCTCTTCGCTGTCGCATTTCTTCAAAACTTGAGTTCTTGCAGGAAATATAGTAGGATGAGTTAAGTTGTTTCAAGAAGAAAACGAGGGATTATTAT
>CAZGMW010000316.1:0-2673 GCA_964526895.1 uncultured Planococcus sp.
ATGAAAGGCAGGAATTACAGTATGCAAGAACAGCAAGAAATAACAATTCGCCAATACGAAGAATCGGATTTTCCGGCGATTCATCAATTGAATGAGCAGGAAGGCTGGAGCAATCTCGTGGCGAAACAAGAGCAGACAAAAGCCGCGTGGCAAGGGTCGAATCTCGCAGTGGTTGCAGAACAGGATGGGCAAGTGGTCGGTTGTCTCCGTGCCTTGACGGATGGAGCCGTGACACTTTATATATGCGAATTGCTGATTGAAGAGAACAGGCGCGGAAGCGGAATTGGCGGAAGATTAATGCAGCATGTGCACGACTTATACCCTGAAACGCGTATGGAACTGCTCGCCAGCACCACTTCCCGTTCCTATTACGAAGCGAAAAAGTTCCGGGCTTTTTACGGTTTCCGTAAAACGTACGAGGAATAAAAATTGTTTCACGTGGAACATCTTTTTGTTCTTTTAACATGATTTTGTCCGAAATGATAAGGAATAGGAGACGGTAAGATGCAGGGAGAAAAAGTTCATATCCGGTTTTTAGCAATGGAAGATGCAGAAGATAAATTGCAGCTGGAACTGGAGAACAGAGAGTTTTTCAAAGAATTCTCGGTCATCAGCGGCGAAGATTTCTATACTTTATTGATGCAAAAAGAAGTGATCGCACAAAGTACAGAAAACCGCGAAGCCGGGCGGGAATATAACTTCGCAATTATCGAGAATGAGACTGGCCGATTAGTGGGCACGATCAATCTTTTCCGGATTTTCCGCGGACCGCTGCAAAGCAGTATGATCGGCTATGTCATCGGTAAACAATACAATGGCAAAGGCTATGCGACCGAAGCGATCCGCCTGGCTGTGGGATATGCGTTCAAGGAGTTGGGGCTCCACCGGATCGAAGCGGGTGTTATGCCGCATAATGCACCGTCTATTCGTGCGCTTGAGAAAGCGGGGTTTGAGAAGGAAGGCCTGGCCCGTAAAAACGTACACATCAACGGCAAATGGCAGGATCACATCGTCATGGCCATGATCAATCCGGAAGACGAATAAAGAAGGGGAACAATTCGTAAAGCGGGAGATGTTGAATGAAAAATAGAGACGAAATTCTAAATCTAATCGAAGACGACGGGTGGATGATGGAAGTGTTGAATTCTGCCCAGAAATTGCAATTGCCGGATTGGTGGGTATGCGCGGGTTTTGTGCGGTCAAAAGTATGGGATAATCTTCACGGTTATCTGGACAGGACCCCTTTGGGTGATATCGACGTCATTTATTATGATAAGAATAATTTGGATGAAGAGCTGGAGAAAGAATACGAACATCAATTGAGCCGGTTAATGCCAGGATTGCCATGGTCGGTTAAAAATCAGGCAAGAATGCACGAAATCAACGATTTGCCGCCTTACCGGTCCTCGATCGATGCCATTTCGCAATTTCCGGAAACGGCCACGGCACTTGGCGTGAAGCTTGATGAACGGGATGAGCTGGAATTGACGGCGCCGCATGGCTTGGAAGATTTGATTGGCATGAAGGTTTGTCCGACGCCAGCTTTTGAAAAAGATAAGCGCTTGATGAATATTTACCGTCAGCGGCTTGAGTCGAAGAAATGGACGGAGAAATGGCCGAAAGTGGCACCGGCAACAGAAAGATCATAAGAGGGGGAAGACATGAAAATCGAGTCAGAACGTTTAGTTTTGCGCCGGTATGTTGATACGGATTTTCCGTTCTTGCACGGGATGGCAGCGGATCCTGAAATGGTAAAGTATGTTGGAAACGGAGAGGCGCGGGATAGAGACGGAACGCTGCGTTTCCTTTACTGGGTTTACCAAGGATACAAGGAAGATCCGAAAACGGGGCTCTTATTGCTGGAGCGGAAAAGCGACGGCAAGTCTGTTGGCCACGCTGGACTCGTCCCGCAAAATGTGGACGGTGCAGAAGAATGGGAAATCGGCTATTGGGTGGCGAAGGATTGCTGGACTCAAGGCTATGCGACAGAGGCGGCGAAGACTTTGCGGGATTACGCTTTTGGCGAGCTCGGCAAAGCACGGGTCGTGTCACTGATACATCCCGACAATAAAGCATCACAGCGGGTTGCTGAAAATTGTGGCATGAAATTGGTGAAAAAGAGTCTGATATCCGGCAACATCGCTTATGTATATGCAATTCACAAGGAGGAATGGCTATGAAATTTCCGGTATTGGAAACAGCAAGGCTCCGCCTGATTCAAATCGGCCCAGAGCACATCGATGCGCTATTTAATATTTTATCAAAGGATGAAGTAACTGAGTATTACGGAATGGATAGTCTTCAAGACCGCCATATCGCAGAAAAAATGGTGTCGGCATTTCAAGTCGGTTTCGAAGCACAGCGCAGTTACCGCTGGGGGCTCGAAGTGAAAGAGACGGGTGAGTTTATTGGCACGATCGGGCTGAATAATTTGAATTCGGGTGCAAAAAAATCGGAAATCGGCTATGAACTGCATCCGGATTTTTGGCGCAGAGGGCTGGCAAAAGAAGCGGTGCTCGAAGTGCTTCGTTATTCGTTCGAAGAATTGGGGCTCTACCGGATGGGCGCTGTCACCTATCCCGTAAACGATGCTTCAAACAGCATGCTGAAAAAGCTGGGCTTCAAACAAGAAGGGGTTTTGCGCGGTTATTTATTCCAGCGCGGAAAATCGCA